>CALXXK010000046.1 GCA_944392675.1 uncultured Clostridia bacterium | reverse complement strand
AAACTGAAAAAATAAAAGGGATAATAGAAGCAATGCTTTTTTCATCTGGAAGAGCAATATCAAAAGATGAATTAGTATTAAATTTAGAAATGTCAAAAGACGAAATAGAAGACGTAATAAAAATAATGAAAGAAGAATATAAAAAAGAAGATAGAGGAATAGAATTAATAGAAATAGATGATGGATATCAGCTATGTACCAAAAAAGAACTTTACAATTATGTATATCCAATAATAGACAAAAGAACAAAACCAAATTTATCAAATGCAGCACTTGAAACATTAGCAATAATTGCATATAATCCAAGAATTACAAGAGCAGAGATTGAAGCAATTAGAGGAGTTTCAGCTGATGCAGCTGTATATAAATTATTAGAATATGGCTTAATAGAAGAAGCAGGAAAAACAGACTTGCCAGGAAAACCAATGTCATATAAAACAACAAAAGAATTTTTAAAAATGTTTGGATTTACATCACTAAATGATTTGCCAGAACTTCCAAAATATAAATTAGATTCAAATAGACAAATTGTGATAGATGAATTAGTAGAAGAAAATATAGAAAAAACAAATAATCAAGATACAAATAGTAAAATAGAAATTCAAACACAAGAGGCTCTGAATCCCGAAAGGGTTGAACAAGAAATTTAGAAAAATAAAATAATTTAAAAATATATGGGAGGAAATAAGAATGAGATTATCACAAACAGGAATGGGAACTACAAAGTTAAATAATTTAGATGAAATGTACCCAGGACAAAGTATATTATTACAAACAGGTCAGATAGTTCAATATGGAGCTGGGATATTTGGGTATGGAACAGTACCATTAGGAGTTAGAAGAAATATAGAAAAAATAATAGTAGATACATTAAATAAATATGGATGTATAGAAGTATTATTACCAACATTACAACCAGATACAATATGGAAAAATTCAGGAAGATATAACCAATATGTAGATGATGGAACAATGTTAATAACAGAATCTAACAAAGGAATATTTTGTTTAGCACCAACAGGAGAAGAAGCAATGTTAGAATTTGCAAGAGAAAAGTTAAAATCATATAAAAATTTACCAGCTACATATTATCAAATAGGAGAAAAATACAGAAATGAAATAAGAACAAGAGGATATTTATTAAGAGGAAAAGCATTTCCTATGTTAGATGCATATAGTTTTGATGTTGATGAAAAAGAAATGGAAAAATCATATAAAAATGTAAGAACAGCATTTTTAGAAATCTTTGAAAAAATAGGATTAAAAGTTATACCAATTGTAGCAGATAATGGAGCAATGGGTGGAAAAAAATCAGAAGAATTTATGCTAATATCAGATCAAGGAGAAGATAAAATATTATATGATGAAAAATCAAAAATAGGATTAAATACAGAAATATTAGAAAAAGAAAATTATGAAGAATATTTAAAAGAAGAATATGGAATAGAAGATATTTCTAATTTCAAAGAAATAAGAACAATGGAATTAGGACATATTTTTCAATTAGGAACAAGATATTCAGAAATAATGAATGGAAAATATATAGGACAAGATGGAAAAGAAAAGATGTATTATATGGGATGCTATGGAATAGGTGTAAGCAGAACATTAGCAGCACTATATGAACAATGCTTGATTAATGATGAAAAATGGGGAGCTTGTGGTTTTGCATTACCAGAAAAAGTTGCACCATTTAAATTACAAATAGTACCAAAAATAGAAAATGAAGAAAAAGTGAAATTAGCAAATAACATATATGAAAAATTACAAGAGGAGAACATAAATGTCATTATAGATGATAGAGAAACAATAACAATGGGAGCAAAAATTAAAGATTGCAAAATATTAGGAACACCATATTTAATTGTAATAGGAGATAAACAAGAAGGAGAAAATTTAGAAATAGAAAATATAAAAACAGGAGAAAAGGAGATATTAACAATAGAAGAGTTAATAGAAAAATTAAAAAATAAGATTTAATTAATATTGTACAGTTTATTTATAATAAAAGTATCTAATAGAAAATTAAAAAATACTATTAGATACTTTTGAATTATGTATTGAACTGAAAAATTATATATTTGTGATACATTTTGGGGCGATTAGGAGTAATAACAAAAAAATTTAAACATTTAGAAGGATTTATGTAAAATACGTCGAATAATATAATTATGAGTAATATTTTAGAAGGAGGAAAAATTCTTTGCGATATAGTGATGAAATTATAGATGAAGTAAGACAAACAAATGACATAGTAGATATAATTTCACAGTATGTACATTTAAAAAGAAGTGGAAGAAATTTTTTTGGATTATGTCCTTTTCATAATGAAAAATCACCTTCTTTTTCTGTTTCACCAGATAAGCAAATTTTTCATTGCTTTGGGTGTGGAGTAGGAGGAAATGTATTTACATTTTTACAAAAAATAGAAGGAATTAGCTTTGTAGAAGCGGTTCAAACACTAGCAGAAAGATCAAATATTCAATTGCCAACATTACAAAATTCTGCAGATTCTTATAAAGAAATATTAAAAGCAAAAGTCTATAAAGTCAATGAATTTACAGCAAAATTTTATCATGAAAATTTATACAAGCCAGAAGCTAAAATAGCACAAGAATACATAAAAAAAAGAAAATTAACAAATAATACATTAAAATCTTTCCAAATAGGTTTTTCTGGAAAATTTGACGAATTATATAGAGAATTAAAGAAACAAGGATTTGAAGATGAAGAAATTTTAGAATCAGGATTAGTTAATAAAAATGACAACGGAAAATATATAGATAGATACAGAAATAGATTAATGTTCCCAATATGTGATGTAAGAGGAAGAGTAATAGCATTTGGAGGAAGAGTATTAGATGACTCAAAACCTAAATATATAAATTCACCAGAAAATGTTGTATATAGCAAAGGAAGAAATCTATTTGGATTAAATGTAGCTAAAAAAGGAGATACAAAAAAACTATTAATAGTTGAAGGCTACATGGATGTTATATCACTTCATCAAAGAGGAATAACTAATGTTGTAGCACCACTTGGAACAGCGTTAACACAGCAACAAGGATGGTTATTAAGAAAAAATGCAGAACAAATAATACTAAGTTTTGATTCAGATGAAGCAGGTTTAACCGCAAAAATAAGGGCATTAGATATTTTACAAAATATGGGGTGTGATATCAGAATTTTGCAGATGGAAGGAGCAAAAGACCCTGATGAATATATAATCAAATATGGAAACGTAAGATTTAAAGCATTGATAGAAAAAGCCATTTCAGTTGTAGAATTCAAAGTGAAAATATTAAAAAAAGATTTAGATTTAGAAAATGTAAATGATAAAATTAAATTTTTAAATGAAATTGCAAAATTAATGTCAAAAATAGATAATACAATCGAGCAAGAAATTTATATAGAAAAAATAGCAAAAGAATATGATATATCTAAAGAAGCAATATATGCAGAAGTAAATAAATTAACACGAAAAAATGAAAGAAGTCAAATGGCATTAGACAAAAATAAGCCGGTAGTTAGACATCAAAAAGTAGAAATTCAAAAGATAGATGAAGAAGTAAAAAGAAGAGAAAATACAATTATATCAATATTGTTAACAGGGGAAATCAGCATATATCAGATAATAAAGCAAAATATAGAAATAGAAGATTTTAAAGATGAAACAAACAAAAAAATTGCTAAAGCAATATATGAAGAATTTGACAAAGAGAATAATAATATAAATGCAATTATAGATAATTTAGGGGAAGAAGAACAAAATCATATAACAGAAATTATGGCAGAAGATTATGGAATAAATGATAATATTGAAAAAGCAATAGATGATGTAATAAAAGGAAACGAAAAAGATAAATTACATGAAAAAAGAGAAGAACTATCTAAGTTAATAAATTCAGATGTTCCAAAAGAACAAAAAGACAAAGCATTAATAGAAATAAATGAAATCACAAAAAAATTAAATAATTTAAAATAGGGGGAAGCTAGTGTAAAATACTTACACTATGATTGGAGGTTTTTATGAGCAAAAGTAAAGAAAATTTAAATGAAAATAAAGAAGTAAAGCTAGAAAAAAATGCAGAAATAAAAGTTGAGGAAAATACTAACATAGAAAGTTCAAAGAAATCAGATATAGAGAAAAAGAAAACTATATCAAAAAAACAAAAAACAGAAGAAAAAAACGAAAAATTAGAAGCTATTAAAGAATTTGTAAAACACAACGAAAAACATGAAAAAAACAAAAAAGAAATAAAAAATAATGAAGACACAAACAATGAAGAAGAAAAACTAAGACAAGAAAAAGTAAATAATATAATAAAAAAAGCAAAAGAAAAAGGAAAAATAACATATGGAGATTTAGCAAAAGAATTAGATGATGTAAATCCAGATCAAATTGACAAAGTATTTGATGCATTTGAAGAAATGGGATTAGATTTATTACAAGATGATGTAGACGAAGAACCAGATATAGAAGATTTAAAAGAAGTAGAAGACTTAAAATTAGATGAAATCACAGATACAAGTTATGATGGAATCAATGTTGATGACCCAGTACGTATGTATTTAAGAGAAATAGGAAGAATTCCACTTTTAACATTTGAAGAAGAATTAGATTTAGCAAAAAGAATACTAAATAATGATGAAGAAGCAAGAAAAAAATTAGCAGAATCAAATTTAAGATTAGTTGTAAGTATTGCTAAAAAATATGTAGGAAGAGGAATGCTATTTTTAGACTTAATCCAAGAAGGAAATATGGGACTTATTAAAGCAGTAGAAAAATTTGACTATACAAAAGGATTTAAATTTAGCACATATGCAACATGGTGGATAAGACAAGCAATAACAAGAGCAATAGCAGATCAAGCAAGAACAATAAGAATTCCAGTTCACATGGTAGAAACAATAAACAAATTAATAAGAACATCAAGACACTTATTACAACAAATGGGAAGAGAGCCAACCCCAGAAGAAATAGCAGCAGAAATGGAAATACCAGTAGAAAAAGTAATGGAAATACAAAAAATAGCACAAGACCCAGTATCATTAGAAACACCAATAGGAGAAGAAGATGATAGCCATTTAGGAGACTTTATACAAGATGATGATAGCCCAGCACCACACGATGCAGCATCATATACATTATTAAAAGAACAATTAGAAGAAGTAATGAACACTTTAACACCAAGAGAAGCAAAAGTATTAAAATTAAGATTTGGACTAGAAGACGGAAAAGCAAGAACTCTAGAAGAAGTTGGACGTGAATTTGATGTGACACGTGAAAGAATAAGACAAATAGAAGCAAAAGCATTAAGAAAATTAAGACATCCAAGCAGAAGTAAAAAATTAAGAGACTATATGGGATAATAAAAAAATAATTGAATAAGGAGATGAACCAATGGTGGAACAGTTACAAGACCTTATTAGTAATATAACATCAATAGAAATAGTGGATGTATTAATTGCAATAGGAATTATAATATTCTTTAGGATCTTTAGCTCAAGCTTTTCATATATCATAGTTAAAATGTTTAAATTTAAAACTAAAAATAAAGCACAAATAAAAGAAAATGCTTTTTATAATCCATTAAGAATATTTTTTACAATATTAGGCATTTACTTAGGTGTATTATTTTTAAAAAGGCCATTAAATTTAACTAATGAAATAATGAGTTTAATAACTAAGGTTTTTGAAATAATAGTAATTTTTGCATTTGCAAAAGGACTAGCTGCAAGTTTTAGAATGGAATCTATTTTTGTAAAAAGATTAAGAAAAACTTGGAATAGTAAATTAGATGACAATATGTTTGAATTTATGTTAAAAGTAATAAGAGTAATAATCTATATTATAGCTGTATTTATAGCTATAACATTATTAGGAATAAATTTAAATGGACTTGTAGCTGGGTTAGGAATAGGTGGAATAATAGTAACATTAGCAGCACAAGACACAGCAAAAAATCTTTTTGGAGGATTAATAATATTTATAGACAAGCCATTTAATGTTGGAGATTGGGTGCAATTCAATAGTTTTGAGGGAACAATAGAAGATATTACATTTAGAAGTACAAGAATAAGAACATTTGAAAATTCAGTAGTAAATGTACCAAACTCTATAATATCAGAAGCATCAGTAATAAACTGGAGTAAAATGGAAAAAAGAAGATATAAAACAAATCTATGTGTAGAATCAAGTACAACATTAGAAAAACTACAAAAATTTGAAGAAAGAGTAAGAGAAATGTTACAATCAAGAGAGGCAATATATGATGACTCTATAATAGTTAGATTTGACCAAATAACAGAAAATGGAATAAATATTTTAGTATACACATATACAGACTCTGTAGATTATGAAAGCTATTTATCAGAAGTAGAAAGCATTAATTTAAAAATAATGAAAATTCTAAAAGAAGAAGAGATAAATTTAGCATATGAAAGTAGAAATGTATATATAAAAAATTAGACATAAAGGTTTCAACTCAAGTATAACATTAAAACTTCGATTTTATCGGAGTTTTTTCACAATTTAGACATAAAAATTTTGTATAATAATAAAAAAATCTAAAGGAGTTGCATTTACATGAATAGTTGTATATTAGTAGTAGACGATGAAGCAAGAATGAGAAAATTGATAAAGGATTTTTTAATAGCAAAAGGATTTACAATCTTAGAAGCTGAAGATGGTGAAAAAGCACTAGAAGTTTTTTCTCAAAATAAAAATAAAATTAATCTTATTTTATTAGACGTAATGATGCCTAAATTAGATGGTTGGTCAGTATTAAGACAAATAAGACAAGAATCAAAAGTTCCAATAATAATGCTAACAGCAAGAGGAGAAGAGCAAGACGAATTATTTGGATTTGAATTAGGAGTAGATGAATATATATCAAAACCATTTAGTCCTAAAATTTTAGTAGCAAGAGTAGAAGCAATTTTAAAAAGAACAAATCAAGACACAAGAGAAATAAAAGACTATGGTGGAATAGAAATAGATAAAGAAGGAAGAACTGTAAAAGTAGATGGAAAGCCATTAGAATTAAGCTTAAGAGAATATGAACTATTAGTATATCTTGTAGAAAATGAAAACATAGCACTTTCAAGAGATAAAATATTAAATAATGTATGGAACTATGATTATTATGGAGATTCAAGAACAATAGATAGTCATATAAAGAAAATAAGACATAAATTAGGCAAAAAAGGTAAATATATAAAGACTATAAGAGGTGTAGGATATAAATTTGAAGTCAAATAGGATGAAAAATAATTAAAATTTTGGTTGTATAAAATTCTAATATATAAAAAAGGAAATGGAAATATGGGAAAAATAAAAGAAAAATTGAAATCAGTTAGAGTAAAACTTTTTATTACTCTGGCATGTGTAATAATGCTAATAATAGCATTTTTAATAATTGTAAATAATGTAGTATTTGGTCAATTCTTTATATTTAGTAAAACAAGGTCTTTGAAAGAAGTATATGATACAGTAGAAGACTACTATAACAATTTAGAAAATGTAGATATACAAAGTGAGTTAGAAAAAATAGCAATAAAAAACAATTTTGATATTTTAATAAAAGATGACCAAAATGTTAGTATTTATACATCAAATAAAGATTTCTTTTCTACACTAGGACAAATGGACGAAATGACAAATAGATTTAATACAGATTCAGCACAAACATTAGTAGAAACGTCAAAATATACTATAAAGAAAATGAAAGACACAAAAAACCAAATTACATACATATTATTATCAGGAATATTAGATAATGATTATCAACTATATGTAAGAATGCCAATAACAGCAATAGAAGAAAGTGTAAAAATATCTAATAACTTTTTATATTTAATGGCAGGAATTGCAATATTAATATCAGCAGTAATGGTATCATTTGTATCAAGAAAATTTGCAGACCCAATACTAGAACTAAATAAAATAGCAAAAAAAATGGCTAATTTAGACTTTAGTCATAAATATAGAATAACCGATGCTGATGATGAAATAAACAACTTAGGAAAAAGTATTAATCAAATGTCAGACAAGCTAGAAAGCACAATAAAGCAATTAAGAAATACAAATATCGAATTAGAAAAAGATATAGAAGAAAAATCAAAAATAGACGAAATGAGAAAAAGCTTTATATCAGATGTATCACACGAATTAAAAACACCAATAGCATTAATACAAGGATATAGCGAAGGATTACTTGAAAATGTAAACACAGATGACGAAAGTAGAAAATTCTATGCTGAAGTAATACTAGATGAAACAAATAAAATGGATAAGCTAGTAAAACAACTATTAGAATTAATGAAACTAGAATACGGAAAAAGAGAATTTAATGACAAAGAATTCAACATAGTAGAAGTTGAAAAAGAAGTAATAAGAAAAAGCAAAGTAATGATAGAAGAAAAAAATGTAGAAATCAAATTTAATGCAAATGAAGAAATAAATGTAATAGCAGACGATTTTTATATTGAACAAGTAATAACAAATTACATTACAAATGCAATAAAACATGTAGAAGAAGTAAACGGAGAAAAATACATAAAAGTAGAAAACGAAATAAACTATGAAAAAAATAAGGTAAAAATAAAAGTATTCAACACAGGACAAAATATAAAAGAAGAATACATGAACAAAATTTGGAACAGATTTTATAAAATAGACGAATCAAGAAACAGAAATGATGGAGGAACAGGTATAGGACTATCATTTGTAAAAGCAATAATGAACAATTATGAAAACAATTATGGAGTAGTAAACAAAGAAAACGGAGTAGAATTCTACTTTGAATTAGATTATAGTTTTTGTCATTTTGGGGACGCGTCCAAAAATGACAAAAAATAAAAAAAGGTGACGTGTTCTCAAAATTGTCATTTTGGGGACGCGTCCAAAAATTACAAATTAGGAGGTGATTTATGCCAAGAAAACCAAGAAACATCAATGTTAGCCAATTTTATCATGTTTTGGTACAAGGAATAAAGAAAGAATTTATATTTGATAAAGAAATTTTTATCAAAGAATATTTAAATCTATTATTTTTTCATCAAAAAAATTTAGATATCAATATAATGGCATATTGTATTATGAACAATCATGCACATATCTTAATAAATACAGAAAATATCTTGAATTTAGAAATTCTAATGAAAAAAGTAAATCAAAAATTTGCACAGTATTATAATTTTAAAGAAGATAGAGTAGGACATGTTTTCAGAAACAGATATTTAAGTGAACCAATAGAAGATAGAAAACATTTATTAAATTGTTTAGCATATATTCATAATAATCCAGTAAAGGCTAATATAGTAAAAAATTGTTCTGAATATAAATATTCAAGCTATAATGATTATTTATTGAAAAAAGGGATAGCGACAGACGAGAATATAAAATTATTATTTGGAAGTGCTAATAATTATATCGAAGAATTTCAATTTATTCACAATAAAAATACATATTTTTTAGATGTAGATTTAGATTCACAAAACATATTATTAGAAGAACTTAAAAAAATTGAAAAAGAAAAATCTATAAAAATAAAAAAAATTTTAGAAAAAAAAGAAGAAAAAAATAGATTAATAAAATATTTAAAGCAAATAAATTCCCCCAAAAAAATTACAGCAAAAGATATAGCAAAAATCCTGAAAATGACTGAAAAACAAGTGATTTACACGTTAAGTAAAAAATAAAATTGTTATTTTTGGACGCGTCCCCAAAATGACAAATGTCGAATTTTGCGATGAAAAGTTCTTTACAAGTGAAAAAAACTATATTATAATATAGACATAAAGAGTTAACTCTCAGCAAAAGAAAAAAGATTTAAAAATTTGATAATATAAAAGGAGGGGATAATACAAATTATAAATAAAATTATTTATACCTCACGATTT
>CALXXK010000045.1 GCA_944392675.1 uncultured Clostridia bacterium | reverse complement strand
CTATTTTTAGTTTAAGGATTGATGATTAAGATATTAATTAAAAATAGGGAAAAAAAGCCCCGTCCCCAAATTCCCTATGGACACGTTCCTAAAATGACAAAATCACAAATTTAACAAATATTTAATTCTTTCATTTTGTTTAGTTAAATATAAATATCCTATTAATCCCTCAAAAGCTGTTGCATACATATATTCTTGAACATTAGAATTTTTTGGTAGATGATGATTTTGTGTATTTCTTGTTCTTCTAACTATATCTTTTTCTGCATCTGTTAAATTATCTTCTATTCTTTGTAATAACTCTGCTTGACTTTTAGCTTTGACATATTTTATTGCTTCTATATGTAATTGATGTGGTTTCATTTTGGTTTCATTTACTAGTTTTGTTCTTATATATAATTCATATACACAGTCACCTACATATGCCCATGTCAATGGTGATAATAAATTTACTTCTTCTTCTGTTCTGTTTATTTCAAATAAATCTTCCATTTAGTTTCATCTTCTTTCTGTTTGTTATCGTGCCCCAAAAAACCGACCTTTTTAGCAAAATGTCTCATTAAGAAACTTCCCCAATGAGACATTTTTCGATTGTTATCCTTCCTAATTTACCGTTTTTAAATTCGTCTAGAATTATTTTTGAAGTTTTTTCTTCATCTATATTGCCTCCAGATACAATGCATCCTCTTTTTCTTCCTATTTCTAGCATTATTTCATATATATTACTATTTTCTTCTTGGTCTTGATTTAATATCTTTTCTACCCATACATTGTCTAGTTTATATCTATCACAAAGCATTTCTCTATAATTGTATAATAAAAATTTAGTTAATTGATAAGCAATTTCTACTCTTTCTATAACTTCTTCTTTTATTGAACCGGTAAATGCTAAGTTTAATGCTACTTCTTCACTTTCAAATTTTGGCCATAATACCCCCGGCGTGTCTAATAATTCTACTTTATCATTTATTCGTATCCATTGTTTCTGTTTGGTAACTCCTGGCTTGTTTCCTACTCCTGCTGTTGTTCTTTTTGACATTCTATTTATAAATGATGATTTTCCAACGTTTGGTATTCCTAAAATCATGACTCTGATTTTTCTTCCTATTCTACCTTTTTGTATTTGATTTTCTTTTTCTTCTTGCATTAATTTTTCAATTTTTCGTATACATTCTTCTATTCCTTTTCCAGAATTAGAATCTGTAAGAACTGCTGGAATACCTTTGTTTTCAAAAAATTTTATCCATTCTTTATTTTCTTTTTCATCTGCTAAATCACATTTATTTAATACTACTAATTTTTTCTTTCCTTTTGTTATGTTTGCTATATCTGGATTTTGACTAGCTCTTGGTATTCTTGCATCTAATAATTCTACTACAATATCTACTAGTTTTAAGTCTTCTTGTATTTGTTTTCTTGTTTTTGCCATGTGACCTGGATACCAATTGATATTTGTTTTATTTACATCTTGTTCATTACTCATCCTTTTCACCTCCTGGATTTTTGTTTATTTATAATAATAAATTGTCATTTGTATTTATAATTATACAAAATAAAATTTTATATTTTCCTTGACTTTATTATTAAGATTAGAGTATAATAAAAATAGGAAAAGACAATTCCGTTAGATACGGTTTTGCCAGAGAATGTTTTAATAAACCATTTACCCTGTCAAAAGTAGAATGGTTTATTTTTTATTTTTGTCTACGAATTTTATTAAATTCATAAATATAATTTAACTTTTTAAGGCAAATTACTATTTACATTGTTCTATAATTATTCTTATCAGCTCTATCATCCAATTTTCTATCAAATGCTTCATTTTTATAAAACCAATCTGTTTTTTTATCTTTTGGATTAGCTTTTCTTTGCTTATCTAATAATAGATCTATTAATACTGCTAATGGTAATATAACACCTATTAATGATACAAACATACTTAATGATGTTCCCATTGTTATTTCTTGTGTCATATCTCCAAACATTGCAGTTAATTTTGTTGTTAAGTCTGTTCCAAAGTATAATCCATATGCTAATAAATATATTAATGCTCCTATCATTTTTCTTTTTACTATTAATATTATACATATTAGAACTACAAATAATAATATAATTTCCAAAGCTTTATTTAATGGCACAATACCTGCAAAATCTGAACCCAATTCATACATAAATGTAACTATTATTCTAAAAATCCAAAACATAACCATAAATATTACTAATAGATATGTTGATAAATTTCTCATTTGTTTTCACCCTTTCATTTTTTATATTTATAATAAGTCAAAAGTTTAACTTAATACCAAAAACCCCATTTTACATTCTAATTTTAGAAGAATAAAATGGGAATTTTTATAAAATTACACGGACGTCAAATTCTTAAATTTTACTAACATCCAATTTTTTTAGATATAATATCTCATCTTTAATATAATAGTTTTTTAATCTACGAAATCAAAGTCATCTTTAAATTTTTCTTTAAATATTTCGAATACTTTGCTTAGTACTTCTTCATCTTCAATACTTACATATGATTCTTCGTCTGAGTCTTCATCATCTGAGTCTTCTACTTTTAGTATTACTACTTCTCCTTCTTCTTCTTCCCCTTCTTCTGTTACTGGTAATAATACTACATATTCTTCATCATCTAATTCTACTAAATCTAAAAATTCAAATTTTACTTCATTTCCATCTTCGTCATTTAAAATTACTATATTGTCTAAGTCCTCTCCTTCATAATTTTCGTCCATTTTTATTCTCCTTTCTTTTATTTTTATTATTTTAATATATTATCATTTAATATGTCAATATTATATATTAAATGTTTTTAATTTTATTTAAATATGTTTCTAAAATATACTCTGCAGATATAGTATCTACTATATTTTTCTTTTTATGCTTATTTATATCCAAAAGATTCATTGTTTTATGGGCTGCAACTGTTGTTAATCTTTCATCTATTGTTTCGATTTTTATCTTATTATATTTACATTTTAATTTGTGGACAAATTCTTGAGTTATTTTTGCTCTCTCTGAAATAGTTCCATTCATATTTAATGGCATACCTACAACTATTGTATCTACTTCGTATTTTTCTAATATTTCATCTAATTTTCTTAATATTACTTTATCTGAGTTATTTCTTTGTATTGTTCCTAATCCTTGTACTGTAATATTTAAACTGTCTGTAATTGCAATTCCAACTCTTGTTTCTCCATAATCAATTCCTAAAATTCTCATATTATTCTTTATCTAATCCTATATAATTTTTTACCATTTTTTCCAATAATTCATCTCTTTCAATGGTTCTTATTTTATTTCTTGCATCTTTATGACTTGTTATATATGTTGGATCTCCTGATAATATATATCCAACTATTTGATTAATTGGATTATATCCTTTTTCTACTAATGCTTCATATACTTCTTTTAATACTTCTTGGCATTTAGCATTTTCTTCTCTTTCTACTTTAAAATACATTGTTTTGTCAAATCCCATAATGTTACCTCCTTTTTATATATTAGTTATATCACTTTCATCTTCAGGAGCATTATCTAAATACTCTTCTAATTTCTTTAATACTTCCTCTAATCCTGTTCCTTTATAATATGAAGATATTGCAAAATTTAATACAGGTCTTGCTACTTGTGATGCTACATTAGCATTTTTAAATTTTACATCTAAACTAAACTTTGCTACTTCTTCTTCTGTTAAACTTATTTTCATATTTTCGATTTTTTCTTTTAAATCATTTAAAAAACTTCCTACCGAATTTGTATCAACACCTGAAAGTGCTATAACAAATTTAGGTCCCATATATCTTACAAAAATATAATCATCTGATATATTTTCTTTTACTACTTCACTAATTTCAGTTATTACTTTATTTCCTAATTCTCTAGAATATCTATTATTTATTTCTTGTATATTAGTTATTTTAAACATACACATAGTTGATATTGTATATTGATCTATTACTTTTTTGCCTTCTCCATATAAGTATTCTTCAGAATATAATCCTGTAAATAAATCTTTTCTAACAATTGTTTCTAATGTTTTTTGATGTACAACTGTTTTTAATACAGAAACTATATTTTCTTTTATTACTTCTAATACAGTTGTATCTACATTATCAAAATCATGTGGTGTCCCACTTTCTATTATCCAATATCCAATATATACATTATCTATATATAATGGAAAAAATATTGCTGACTTTGCTCTCCCAAATTCCATTTTTTGATAAGGTAATCTTTCACTTTCATTATTTACTGTAACATATTTAGGAGTAGCTGTTTGTATACTATCTTTAAACATATCTACATCTTGTAATCCTTTTAATGTAGCCCAATGTTTTTGATCAACATTTGATGCTTTAATTTGATATTCAGCACCATCAAATACAACTATTGTTGAATACTTAATTTCGTATTTTTCTATTAATATATTGTTAATCTTTTTTATCTTTTCATCAACTGAAGATGTTTCGCCTATGGCATTTAAAAAGTCTTGCACAACATACAAATTTGTTATTTTTTGATTAATATTCTTAAATTTCTGTATTTTTTTATGTATAGTTATATTGTATATTATTAGTCCTATAACTATTAACACTAATATTACAACTATTGCTATTATCACTTATTTGCCCCCCTTTAGGCTTAATATCTTTTTTTCATTTGATCTAATGTATTATTTATTGATGGTGAAAATCCATTATTATCTAAATTTGGTGGCCTATATGAACTTTTAGCTCCTGCTACTACAGGATATACCATATTTCCTAAACTATTTAAAATTTGCATAAAACTTTTTGAATATCCTTTTAAATTTATATCACAATTAATTATTCCTTCTAAATATTTAATGTACACTTCTTCATCAAAAGGTATTGAAATATATTTTATTACATTTTTATCAAATAATTCTATCATATATGACATGGCTGGATCATTATAATAAGCCATTCCTCCAATTATTGTTTTTTCATTAATTCCTCTTAATTTTACTGACTTATTAAGTATTATTCTTAATTTACTTTCATCTAATACATTTTTAGCTTTTAATTCTCTTAAATATGCTGTCAATGGTTGTATTGTTAAAATATCTAAACTTTGTACTAAATATGTTTCTTGAGAATATTTAAAATAACTTGGTGATGTACTAAAATCTGTGTCAATCAATATTAATGAATGATTTTTTAATAATGTTTCTAAAATTTTCCCAGCATTATTTATATTATCATTTTCGCCTGGTAATGATGTATAAACTGTTAAATTTTTGTTTACTGGTATTCCATCTGCCATTCCATTTTCTAAATTTCTTATACTACTTACTGCTATATTTCTTAGTTCATCTTCATTCTTAGTATATATATAATATGAATTTCTATTTCTTGTAGTATCTAATATTGCTGTATTAATTCCATTATCTGACATTAATTTTGCTATATTATTTACAATAAAAGATGTTCCATTTTTACTTGTTCCTATAAATGTCACTATCTTTCTATCAGATGTTAATAATCTAGATAAATCTACTTCTTCCTCATCTTCATATGTTTTCACATCTTCTCTATAAGTACTAGAATAATTATTAGTATCTTGCTGATTTGAATAATTATTTATTTTGTATTTATTCACATAATCATAATTTTCTGGTTCTCTTACATCTTCTATAGCATCATTATCTCTTTGTTCATAATCATATTGATAATTATTATTACTTGGTTCTTCTGAGGTTTCTTCTTCAAAACCTGGTAATATATTGTTTTGACTATCTTCATGTTCATAATTTGAACTATAATTATCTTCATTTAATCCTGGTAATATATTACTATTTACTTCTTCTACTTGTGGTAGTGTAACATTTTCTTTTTCATCAATTCCTGGTAATACTACATTTTCATCTTCAAAACCTGGTAATATATTATTTTCTGTTTCTTCGATTTCTTGATTTTTTCTTGGTCTTCCTCTTCCTCTTTTTACTGTTTGTCCAACTTGCTCTGTAACTTCTGGATTCTTTCTTGGCCTTCCTCTTCTTCTTTTTGGTGGTTCTTCAGCATTTGAGATATCATTTATTTCAGTATTATTTACATTGTTTTGATTTTTTTGCATTTCCAATCTATCATTTTGAATATTTTGAGTTATTTGTGATCTTTGTGCATTATTAATTTCTAAATTTTGTACAACTGGTCTTTCTTCTTGCTCTAGTTCCTCTTTTTCTAATTGATGTGGTCTTTTCACTTTTGCTAATTTTTTTGTACTATTTAAATCTACTGATGAAGGTATTACAACCGGTTTTGACATAACATTAGGTTTATTCTTCATTTTTAATAAAGTCTCACTTGTACCTTTTTCTTCTTTCTTTTTATATCTTAAACTATTAGACACACTATTATTAAAAGACATTATTTGTTGATATTTAGGTGATCTTTCTTCTAAAACAGCTCTTACATTTAATGGTAGAAATTTACTAATTATTCTCAATTGAGTATCATTATATTGTTCAGCTATATTTTTTTCAAAACTTTCTACATATTTATCTTCATTTTTGCCTAATTTTTTATAATATGCAACTATATTTTGAATTTCCATTTCACTAACATCATTTTCATTTTCTGGTTGATAGTTGACATCTTCTGAATCTATTTTATAATATATTTTTGCTTCTTTTTTTACACGTGGTCTGTTTATTAATTTACAAACTTCTTCTATACTTCTGTCATTTCCTATTATTGCATTATATATTCCTATTCCAAATAGCTTAACTAATATTGGCTCTGACTTTGTTCTTCTATCTGAACAGATTAATATTATTGGTATGTCATTTCCTTTTACATTAGAGGCTTCATCACTTATACTATCTAATTTGTCAAATATAAATTTATCTATTTGATCATATTGTGTATGTGTAAACGCTTCTAAATCTTCACTTATTACTATTCTATCATAAGTTTTATCTTTTTGTATTTCTTTTAATATTGCATTAAAGTAATATACATTTTTATAAGAAATAATTTGCTTATAATCTTTTTGATATCTTTTAACTATGGATTCAGAAATTTCTTCATTACTTACAGCAAATAAAACTTTCATTTGTTACCCCCTTCCAAATTTTACAAACACTGCAAATGCAAGTGGTAATATTTGGCATATTATTAATAATGTTATAAATGTTACCATTAGCGCCATACCCTTTTCTTGAGTATCTAATTTTCTTACACCTAACATGTATCTATGTATTGCTGCTATTGCAATTCCTAAAAAGCAAAATGGAATACTATAAATTCTAACAATATTTAATATATAAGCCACTAATCCATATACATCTGAGCCATATTTTTCCTGATAATCTTCTAATGAATTCATTGCTTCTTCTTTAATCTCTATTAATTTACTTTCTGTTTGTTCATCAATTGCTCTATCTTCTGCATATACATTATTTGTAAATAAAAATACTCCACATATTATTACTAGTATCGTAATAATTGATACTACTTTCTTCATTTTTTTGCCCCTTTCACAAAATTTATACTGATTTTCTTATACTTATATATCATACAATAAATTGTAAAAAATAGCAAGAATTTTTTACAATTTATTATACAAATATTTCATATGATTATAAACACCATTTGCCCAATTTTTATCAGTAGCATACTTGGTGTTAACTCCAGATAGAGTTGGTCCATTATAATATGTACCTTGAGCTTTCTCACTGTCATATATTGCTGTTCCTTTTGGATTTAAATAATATTTAACAAATACTCTAGAAATTAAATCTATGCTCTCTGAATAATTTGAAAAATTATATGCTCCATTGTATGGATTTGAATCATAAGCTCCATATCCAAATAAATTATTTTTTTCTGTTGCTAATTTTGAAGTTCCCCATGAACTTTCGTGAATTCCAACTGCTGCAACAAATATACCATTAATATTATATTGCTTTTCTATATAGTAAAAATATTCTGCATTATTTTGAAATATTTTATTTTTGTCTTTTGAATCTGTTAATACCTTTTTAAATTCTTCTAATGTTAATCCACTTGGCTTATTAAGAGCCATATCAAAACTTAATGGTGTTTTAGATTTAGAATTTGCTGTCACTTTATTATTGTCATTTTTTGTATTTTCTTCTTCGTATTTAGAATTTGGATTTATATATGTTGTACTCTCTGCTTTTACATATCCGATTGTATATGAACTAACTATCTTATACCAATCATTTTGTATTTCTGTTACTTTTAATTCATTTTCTTTTTCTAATGTTGCAATTTTTTCAGAATTATCGTTTGGTTCTACATACACAGATAATCTATCAGATGTAACATATACTGTATCTCCTACTTTTACCTTATAATTTGATTTATATGCTCCTCCGCCTATTTCTACTATCTTATTAATTGCTGCTTTTGTAACTTTTGCTGATACTTGTTCTTCTGCAACTACTTGACCATTCTCATAAACTCTTTTTTTAGTAATCTCTTGAGTCCCTTCTCGTCCCTCTTGTACTACTTGCATCATTCCTTTAGGTAATTCAGGATTTGTATTATATTTTGTTATATATTCTAGTTCCGCTTCTTCAACAAAATATTCTTCTTTTTTATTCACATTAAAATTACTGTTTATTATCTCATCCATGTTAAGTGCTTTTGCATTACTAATTACTACATTGCTTTCTGGTTCATTGTTTACCTCTTTTGCATATACTTTATTTTTATCAAAATATATGTTATAAAAAATATATATGTATAATATAATAATACAAGAGGCAAAAAGATATATTAAATTTTTTATATTTAATCTTACGTGTTTTTTTGTCTTTTCTTTAGCTTTCATATTATCACCTAATGTAATTTTACCTTTTTAGTCTTTTTTTGTCAATTTAAAATTTTGGAAATTTTAAATTATTATTTAAAAAATTTTTTAAGTATATCTAATGCTTATATGATTTATCAATAATAAGTTGTTTTAATATATTTATATAAATAAATTTGAAATTATTGATTTTATTATTTTTTTATACTAAAATAGTTTTTGTAAACATTAATACAAATGAGAAAGGAGATCGAATTATATATCAAAATATAATTTGAATATGAACATGAAAAAGAAAAAAAAGATTTTTATAATTATAATATTTATTATATTAATTTTATTTGCAGTTTTTCTTTCTACTTTTACAATTTATAAATTTATACAAAAGAAAAACTTTGAAAATTATTTTTTAGATTTTGCTCAAAAAAATGAAGAACCTGTTTTTAAAATTAATGATATTACATTATTTAGTAGTTGCAATGTAAAAAATCAATCTGCTTCCGCTACTAATTTCACAATTGAAAATCTATTCCAATATACTGATATTGCACTATTTATATCTTCTTATAATGACAATTTAGATTTAAAAAATACTCTAAAACAAGTTTGGATAGAAAATATAAATTTTAATACAAAACCATCTTTAGGTGAAGCAAATTTATATTTTAAAAGTATAAACAATTTTGCTAAAAGTGATTATTTAGATAATGAACCTATTAGTGACAAATTGGAATTTTCTATTTCTTCTGAAGATGAAACTAGTCTTGATACTCCTGTATTATATAATAATTTAGCTAATCCTATTACTTTAAGCTATATAAATAGTAATATAAAAACAGATTATACTATTACAGATGTTTCATCTCCTATTACTTATGATGGTTCTTTATTGAAAAGATGTAATGTTCCGCTTACTTCTATTTCTTGTAATTTATCGTTTGATATTTTTATAAAGAATAATTTGGATGAGGAATTTAAGTCTAGCATTTTTTTGGATATTCCTTTGGAAAATGCTGAAAGTTCTATTTATGATGGTAAATTTTTGACTGAAATTAATCCGAATTCTGTTTTTTATAGGTATAAATAATGTCTCATTGGGGACGTTTCTTTTTGAGACATACAAAACATAGATATGCAAAAACATCAATCATTTTTGATTGATGTTTTTATTAGCTGGTCAATATAGTTCGAACAAATTCATATTGGTGCCGTTGGCGTAGTTATCTACAACTTTTTCGGCTCTCATAACGATTGATACAAATATCAATCAATTTATTAAAGTATATCATATTTTTCATAAATTACAATAACTTACAATAAATTTCTAAAAAATAAAAACAA
>CALXXK010000044.1 GCA_944392675.1 uncultured Clostridia bacterium | reverse complement strand
TAATTTTAAGTTAAATTAAAAAACTAGTTTACTAAACTACAGTCAGCAGATGGAGACAAAAAATATAGTGAAAAATCATATAGGTATTATAAAAAGATGGGACTAGATGCAGTTGTAAAAAATATTCCAGAATATAAACAGCCACAAGTAGTTTATAATTTATTAACTATATACAATCCAGATATACTAGTCATTACAGGACATGATGGGATGATTAGAAGCGGAAAAAGTTATAGCGATGTATATAATTACAAAAATTCCAGATATTTTATAGAAACTGTTAAACAAGCAAGAAAATATGATAAAGAAAATGGCAAAGAATTAGTGATATTCGCAGGTGCTTGTCAAAGCTATTTCGAAGCTTTAATAGCAGCAGGAGCAAATTTTGCTTCTTCTCCAGCTAGAATTTTAATAGATTTTTTAGATCCATTGATTGTTGCTGAAAAAATAGCCTCTACAGAGAAATATAAATTTATAACAATAGATGACATAGCGGGAGAATTAAGAGATGGAAAGAAAGGAGTAAATGGAATAGGGGCAAATGGAAAAATGAAAAGAATAAATTGTAATAATCTTGTAACATAATTGTAACACAACTGTAAAACAATAAAAAATATCAGCTATAAGTCTTGAAACACAAGGAGTACCTGCTTTTGACTAGAACATACATTTTTTGACATTTTCTACTAAAAATGCTAGAATTTACTTATCTTAAGGGAGTAGGTGATAACATGATTTGTAGAAGTGATATAGCAAATCTTAAAACTGACATCTTAGAGAAAGTAGGACAAAAGATAATAGTAAAAGGCTCTTTAGGTAGAAGTAAAGTCTTTGAAAAGGAAGCAACAATAGAAAAAGCATATCCTAATATTTTCGTAGTAAAATACGAGGAAAATAATAGAAATGTAACTTATAGTTATACAGATATTTTAACAAGAACAGTTGAGGTACAAGTGTTTGATGGGGATTCATATAGTCCATTAATTCCACCACCAGTACCAAACAAAAGAAAAACATCTTTAGCATAAAAAATTAATATAAAAGATAGGAAACAGAAGAAATTCTTCTGTTTTTTTATTTTTGTTCGCATAAAATTAATTATAATATCATAACAATGTATAAAGAAAAAATGCAAGGAGGTAAAATAATGGTTGTAGATACAGTAAAAGAAAATTTATCTGTAAATAAATTAGTATCATCAAAAAGAGAAATAATATTTGTAGAGGGGGATATGATTGTACCTGATTCTAAGCCAGATATTTTAAGCACAATTTGTACAAGTGGGGTTGTAAATATATATAGTAAAGAGATTTTAGATGATAAAGTAAAAATTGCAGGAAACATAAATACATATATAATGTATTTAGCAGAAAATGGAGAAGACAAGGTAAGGGGAATAAACACAAATTTAGATTTTTCAGAAAATGTAAATGTGGCAAACTGTAAAGAAGGTATGAGTAGTCAAATTGAAGTAAAACTAAAGACTATAGAATGTAAAGTTATAAATGGAAGAAAAATAGGTATAAAAGCGACTCTAGATATAGATATAAAAATTTATAATAATGAAGAAATAGAAATTATAAATGATATACAGAATGCAGAAGAAATACAAATGCTAAAAGAAAATTTAAAGGTAAATTCTTTAGTGGGAATGGGAGAGACAAAAATATATGCTAAAGATACCATCGCAATTGATAATATTGATAATCTTGCGGAAATTCTAAAAACAAAAGTAAATATTATTGATAGAGATATAAAAATAAGTTACAATAAAGTACTTACAAAAGCAGAAGCAGAAATAAAAATCATGTATTTAACAGAAGATAATAGAATAAATATAGTAAATGCAAAAATACCAGTAGTAGGATTTATAGATATTCAAAATATAAATGAAAACAATATATGTAATGTTCATTATGAAATAAGAAATATGATAATAAAACCAAATCAAGTGGAAGAACATTCAATATATGTAGAGATAGAAGTAGGAGTATCATGTACAGTGTACGAAGAAAAAGAAATAAATATAATACAGGATATTTATAGCCCTTGTGAAAATTTAGAATACAACAAAAGACAAATAACAACAATGAAAAATAGAAAGAATTTTCAAATTTCTAAGCAAATTAACGAAAAAATAATATTAGAAAATTTAGAAAATAAAACAATATTAGATGTAGATATGGAACCTATTGTAGTAAAAGAAAATCGATTAAAATCAAAAGTATTGTATGAATGTGAATTAGAAATGAGAATTTTAGTTTCAGATAATAATTTGGATATAGAAACACGAAATGCAAAAATACCATTTGACTTTGTTATTGATGATTTACAAAATGGTGAAGAAATAAATATGGATATTAATATGGAGATAAGAGATAAAAATTTTGTTATACAAGATGGAGGTAATGTAACTACTAATGTAGATATGGTAATAAATGCTAATTCATATGAAAATGCTAATTTAAATGTAATAGATGAATTACAGTCAAGTGGAGAAAGAGAAGAACAGGATTATAATATTGTGATGTATATAGTAAAAAAAGGTGATAGTTTATGGAAAATAGCAAAGCAATTTGGAAGTACTATAGACGATATTGCAAGAACAAATGGAATAGAAGATGTAGATGTAATAATGCCAGGACAAAAATTATATATACCAAGATATACTAAAAAAGAAAATAAAAAAATCCAAATGGTAAGTCATGTATAAAATATATTCTAGACCTAGAATCATGATTCCAAAAGGAGTGCACAATTGCAAAAAGAAATTTCAAGATAAAAAGAATAGAAAAAAATTAAAAGTATTAATCATATTGATAATTGCATTTAGTACAGCTAAACTAATTTTAGATTCAATTTTGCCAATATTTGATACTTTATGTGAAAACAAAGCAAAATCAATAGCAACAATAATATCCAATGAACAAGCAACAGCAGTTATGAAAAGATATACATATGATGATATGTTTATAATAGAAAAAGACTCAAATGACAAAATAACAATGATAAGATCAAATGTAATAGTAATAAACGAAATTATTTCAGATGTGGCAGTAAAAATACAAGAAGAAATAGATAATAGAGGAAGAGAAGATATACAAATAGCATTAGGAAGTTTCACAGGATTCAAATTACTATCAGGTAGAGGACCAGGAATAAAAATAAGGATATCATCAATAGGAAATGTAGAAACAGATTTAAGAAGTGAATTTACAGCACAAGGAATAAATCAAACTTTACACAGAGTATACTTAGAAGTTAAATGCGAAGTAAATATATTAACACCTTTTGATAATATTGCAAGACAAATAACAAACCAAGTATTATTAGTAGAAAATGTAATAGTAGGAACAATACCAGACACTTATTACAATCTAGAAGGTTTAAATGGCTCAAGCGATGCACTTGAAATGATAAATTAATGAAAGAATGAAAAGATAAATTAAGGAAAGAAGAGAAGCTTTTTTCCATTTTGGGGACGCGTCCAAAAGTGAAAATTGTTATTTTGGGGACGCGTCCAAAAATTACAAAAATACTAATAAATAATAATATTATGATTATAAAAGGATATAATAATAGCAATAAAAGGAGGTTATTTATGATAAAAATGATTGATTTACCATATCCATTAAATGCACTAGAACCATATTATTCTACGAAAACACTAGAATTGCATTATCAAATATTGTATAAAGGATATGTTGACAATACAAACAAAACAGAAGCGGAATTAAAAAAAGCAAGAGAAACAAATGATTTTTCTAATATAAAATGTTTAGAAAAAAACTTAAGTTTCTTTGGGTCTGGAGCAATTTTACATGAGCTATTTTTTGAAAATATGGGACCTGCTATTCCTACAGAACCAAATATTGAATTAATTCAACAATTAATAAAAGATTTTGGAAGCTATGATTCATTTAAAAATCAATTTATAGAAGCGAGTAAAGCTGTAGAAGCATCACGGATGGTGTATACTTGCGTGGGTTCCTAAATGGAATAAGTTAGAAATTCTTCAATGTGAAAAACATCAAAATTTAACTTTATGGGGATGTAAAACTCTTCTAGTATTAGATATGTGGGAGCATTCATATTATTTACAATATCAAACTAAAAGACCAGATTATATTAATGCTTTTTGGAATATAGTTAATTGGAATACTGTTAATAAAAGATTTGCTGAAAAAATGAAATGAGAATATTAACTTATAAAAGTATATCAAAAAATTATTAACGTATAAAAAAATTATTTATAAAAAGATAGGATTTAAACTTCCAAAGAAATGGATAATATTTTTAGTTATAAATTCTATTAAATATCAACAACCAACTTATGATTTTAGAGGTAATGTATGCATATTATAATTTGAAAAAGCGAACAAAGTAAAAATTAGAAATATACTAAAAAACCTCGGAATTTTAATACTTCCGAGGTTTGATATATTTTGTAAAAAGATTTTTTTATCTCTTTGAAAATTGAGGAGCTTTACGTGCCTTCTTAAGACCGTATTTCTTTCTCTCTTTCATTCTAGGATCTCTAGTTAAGAATCCATTTGATTTTAAAGCTGGTCTGTATTCACTATTTGCTTCATTTAAAGCTCTAGCAATACCATGTCTAATAGCTCCAGCTTGACCTGTAAATCCTCCACCTTTAACAGTACAAATAACATCATATTTAGCTGTTGTATTAGTAACTGTAAGTGGTTGTCTTACGATAACTTTTAAAGTTTCTGGACCAAAGAATTCATTTATATCTTTTCCATTTATAGTTATATTTCCAGTACCTTCAAGTAATCTTACTCTAGCTACTGAACTTTTTCTTCTACCTGTACCATAATAAACTATTTTTTCACTTTTAGCCATATTATTTTACCTCCCATACTTCTGGTTTTTGTGCTTGATTTTCATGTTCGTTTCCTGCGTAAACTCTTAATTTTTTAGCCATTTGTCTACCTAAAGAATTATGAGGTAACATTCCTTTTATAGCTAAAGTCATTGCTTTTTCAGGATTTTTTTCAAGCATTACTTTTGCAGGAACTTCTTTCATTCCTCCAATATAACCTGAATGATGTCTATAAATTTTTTGATTTAATTTGTTTCCTGTTAAAATTACATCTTTACAATTTAAAATAATAACATGATCACCTGTATCAATATTAGGTGTATAAGTTGGTTTGTGTTTTCCTCTTAGTAATTTAGCAGCTTCAGTAGCAACTCTACCAAGTGGTTTGTTAGCTGCATCAATTATATACCATTTACTTTCTACTTCGCCTTTTTTTGCACTATATGTTATATTATTCATGGTAAAAATTACCCTCCTATTTCTTTTCTAAATTTTATTATATGTAATTAAATATATAAACCACCGGGGAGAAGTTTAATATTTAATTCATACTCTATATCATAATTGCTAAATAATTTTATTACAAAATGTTGTATTTGTCAATACTTCCGAGCTAAAAAGTTAAATTTAATTTATGAAACTTGACAAATTTATCGATTATGTGTATACTGTTAACGTCAAAAGACAGGATGTAATATATTATTAGTAAGGAGTAATATAAAATGAATAAAAAGAAAATAGTAAAAAGCATGTTAATAATCATATTTATATGTATTTTTAATTTGTTTTTTATGAACTATAGTAGTTTAGCAGCAACTACAGGAAAAATCAATGTAGAAACAGCAAGACTTAGAAGGGAAGCAAACGTAGATAGTGAAGTTGTAGAATTAATTTCATTAAATGAAGAAGTAGAAATTTTGCAACAAACAGGAGAATGGTATCAAATAAAATATAAAGAATTTACAGGGTATCTAAGAAAGGACCTAATAACAGTAAATGAAAATTCTGATGAAAATGTAACAGATACTAGTTCTACTTCAGTAGAAAATCAAGTAACAGAAAACCAACCTAATGCACAAAATTTAGAAAATACTGAGAATGTAAATCCTACAGAAGTTAGTACTGAGCAAAATACAGAAGGAACAGAAAATCAAGAAAACAATCAAGTAGAAAATGAAGTTCCTACAGATATGTATGGCAAAAAGAAAATTGTAGAGAATACAAAATTAAAAATAGTTCCAGCTATTAATGCAACTGATATAGTAGAAGTTAAGACAGATGAAGAGGTAACAGTTACAGAAGTAATAAATGGATGGGCATGTGTAGAAACAAGTACTACAAAAGGATGGATAAGACAAGATAAGTTAAAAGAAGTAGAAGAAGTTCAGCAAGAAGAACAACAACCACAAGAGCCAGTTCAGCCACAACCAGAAGTAAAAATAAAAACACAATATGTAAATTCAACTACAGTTAATTTAAGAAAAGAAGCAAATACTTCATCAGAAATTGTTACAACTATTGGAATTAATACACCTGTAGATGTATATGCAGAAGAAAATGGTTGGAGTAAAGTGAAGATAAATGATAAAGAAGGTTATATATCAACAGCTCTGTTATCAGACTCAAGGCAAGAAACCAACAGAAGTATGTTACCTAGAAGGGAAGAAGAAAGTACAGCTAGTAGTGGAAACACTACTAAAGAAGCAAATAGTACTTCAACAGCAAGTGCTTCAACTAATGTAGCTTCATCAGGGAAAGGTGCAACAGTTATTGAAACAGCAAAGCAATATTTAGGATATAAATATGTATATGGTGGTTCGTCACCAAGTACAGGATTTGACTGTTCAGGTTTTACAAGTTATGTATTTAAATTACATGGTGTAAGTTTAAGCAGAACAGCAGCAGGTCAATATAGTAATGGTACAGCTGTACAAAAATCTAATTTACAGCCAGGTGATTTATTAATGTTTGGTAAATCTGGAATAAATCATGTCGGAATTTATTTAGGTGGAGGAATGATGATACATGCAGCTAATCCATCTAGGGGAGTCACAACTGATACAATAAATTCAGGATATTATTTTAATAATTATGTTGGGGCAAGAAGAGTTATATAACTGGTTGAAGAAATTATTTTGTTTAGCCAGATGTATATTAAGAAAGGAAAACATATTAAATATGAATAAAAGACCAATTTTAACAGTACTCATAGGGTATGTAATTGGGATAATATGGGGGCTATATATTAAATTTAGTATAGTCCTCTTATATTTTCCTATTATTACAGTATATTTTTTAATATCGAAATTCAAAAATAGTAAAATAAAAATACATAATAACAAATTAAAATTATTATCAATAAAAAGATACATAAGATATCTAAAAATATTTTTAAATCAAAAAGTTATATTTATAATCTTAATATCATCTATTATTTCTAATACAATAATCAAAATTCAAAATAAAAATTATGATAATATATACGAAAATGAACAAAAACTAACATTAGTGGCTACAATTGTCAGTAATAAGGAAGAAAAAGAATTTAAAAATGTATATAAAATAAAAGTAGATAAAGTAATTAATCAAAATACATCAAAAGATTATGGGAATTTGCAATTACTGTTAAATGTAGATAAAAAGAAAGATATTAATTTGAAATATGGTGACAAAATATATATAAAAGCAGAATATACTAAACCATCTACAAAAAGAAATTTTGGAGGATTTGATTATAGTAGTTATTTAAAATCTATAAATGTTTATGGAACTTTAAAAGCTGAAGAAATTAGGATAATTTCAGAGGATAATTTAAATATTATTAGTTTATTATCTAATAAAGTGAAATTAAAAATAACAGATAATATAAATAATTTAATGCCAGAAAAATATAGTTCCATATTTTTAGGATTAATATTAGGAGATACTAAAAATATAGAAGAAAGTATACAAGATGACTTTAAGATAGCAAATATATCACATGTTTTAGCTATTTCAGGGATGCATATAACATACATAATTTTAGGTGTAGAATTAATGTTAAAGAAATTACTGGGAAAAAGGAAAACAAGGATTATAACATTATTTGTATTAATTATATATATGTTTATTACAGGGTTTTCACCATCAATTGTAAGGGCGAGTATAATGGGAATATTAGTAATAATTTCGAAATTAATATATAGAAAAAACGATATTTACACATCAATAGCATTTTCTTTATTAATACTACTAATATATAATCCATTTTTAATAACAAATGTAGGATTACAATTATCGTATTTAGGAACAATTGGAATTATTGTTTTTAATAAAAATATATATAATTTTTTTAGAAATATAAAAATAAGGAATAAAAAGATAAAATATAGGATAAATAGGAAAATAATTTTGTTAGTAGATAATATAAAACAAATATTATCAGTGACCTTTTCAGCACAGATTATGATTTTACCAATATTATTATATCATTTTAATATGTTAGGAATATATTTTTTTATATCAAATCTTTTAGTAAGTGTTATAATAGGACCTCTTATAATAATAGGTTTTATATGTGTAATAATTTCATTTATTTCAATAGAAATTGCAAAATTTTTTTCAGGCATAGTACTTTTAGGTATCAAAATCTTAATTTTTATTTCTGAAGTTAGTAATTTACCATTCTCAAAAATATACATTCCTACTTCTAGAGTTTGGCAAATAATCATATATTATATATTCATATTAATTGTAAATATTATATATAATGTATTTAGTCTAAAAAATCCAAATTATACAGAAATTAGAGTTAAAAATTTATTTTCATTAATGAAGTATAAATTTAATCAAGATAAGAAAAAAATTATAAAAATAATTTTATTATTTTCAATTCTAATTTTCATCTATAATATAATTCCTAAAAATTTAAAAATACATTTTGTAGATGTAGGGCAGGGTGATTGTACATTTATAGTAACACCATGTAATAAAACTATTTTAATAGATGGAGGTGGGAGTAGCTCAAAAGAATATGATGTAGGTGAAAGTGTGGTATTACCATATGTTTTAGATAGAGGTTATACAAAAATTGATTATTTATTTATATCTCATTTCGACCAAGACCATGTAGGTGGAATTCTAACAATATTAGAAGAGCTAAAAATTGGTAAAATATTTATATCAAAACAAATAGAAAATTCAGAAAATTATCAAAAATTTTTAAGTATTGTAAAAGACAAAAAAATAAATGTGAAAATTGTAAAGCAGGGAGATAAAATAAAAATAGAAAAAAATTTAAATATTGATATTTTATGGCCAATTGAAGAACAGATACAAGAAAATGCTTTAAATAATAATGCTTTAGTTTTTAAATTACAATATAAAGAATTTTCAATGCTTTTCACAGGTGATATAGAACAAATAGCAGAAGAAAAGATATTAACTTTTTATGAAAAAAATGTGGAAAAACTAAAATCTACAATCCTTAAAATTGCACATCATGGTTCTAAAACATCAACAACAGAAGAATTTTTAAAAGCTGTTAATCCTAAAATTTGTTTGATTGGAGTAGGGGAAAATAATATGTTTGGACATCCATCGGATGAAATAATAAAAAGATTACAAAATTTCGGAGTAAAGATTTTTAGAACAGATAAAAAAGGAGAAATTTCAATTTATGTGTCTTTATTTAGTGCCAAAGTGAAAGAGATTAGATAGGGGATTTGAGAAAGGGGCTGTAGGGATTTTGGGGACGGGGGTTAAAATCCCTATACATTAAAAAAGAGATTATTTTATATAGTTATAAATAGGGATTTTAACCCCCGTCCCCAAAATCCCTACAGCCCCTTCCAAAATTCCCTATCTAGCCACTTCCACTTTGGCAACAATGTTTCTAATAAGAAATGTATAAATCTGACAAAATTGTAAATACTACTAAAAATATTAAAAATTTAATTATTATTGTAAATATTGCAAAATGGAGGGATTTATATGAATAAAGTAATAATAACAATGATATGTATTGTAGTAGTATTAGGAGCAATTATTACAGGTTTTTTAATAGCACAACCTAAAGATGAACAACAAAATAATATTACTCAAACACAAATAGGAGAAGAAGAAATATTAGACGATTGCACAGACGAATATGAAGAACTAGAAAATAGTAATATGTTAGAAACAAACTCAAGTGAAGAAAAAATATCACCTAATTCATCAATAACATATAAAACATATTATAAAGGATGTGGACATACTAAAGAAGAATATAATAATATGCCACAAGAATTAATCAATTGTACCAAATCTGACATAGAAGAAAAATATACAGACTGGCAAATAGAAAAATTTTCTTCAAATGAAGTAATTTTGTATAAAGAAGTTGACGGAGAATGTGGAGAACATTATTTAGTAAAAGAAAAAGATGGTAAAGTAGTGGTTTATAAAATATTAGAAAATGGCGAAGAACAAGAATATGAAACAACACAAATTTCAACAGATTATTTAACAGACACAGATAAAATCGAAATGCAAAATGGAATAAGAGTTAATGGAAAACAAGAATTGAACCAATTAATAGAAGATTTTGAATAGTATATGGGGGACGTTCCTTCAATCCCTAAAATTCGGGATAATGGGGACGGACCTTAGATAGGGAATTTGGGGACGGGGCTTAA
>CALXXK010000043.1 GCA_944392675.1 uncultured Clostridia bacterium | reverse complement strand
AGATGATATTTTATCATTGATAATTTATTGAATTTTTTAGTTTGACATTAGAAAATATATTATATATTTAGTTTAAGATTAACCTGGGAGGTATGAATGGTGAATTTTGAATCTAAAGATTTATTTTATATTATAGGAAATAATATTAAGTATTATAGAAAGCTATATAATTTGAAAAAAGGTAAAATGACTCAAGCCAAGTTGGCCGAATTGGTAAATGTATCAACTGCTCTTATTGGTAATCTTGAGAGTGAGAATATTGAACAAGGTATTAGTGTTTTTACTTTATGGAAAATTAGTAAAGCTTTAGATGTTCCTATTGAGAAACTTTTTGAAGATAACTCTTCTAACACAAATATGGTTTCTTAAATTAGATAATAATTTTAAAAAATGGTATTTACTTTAAATACCATTTTTTAATTTCATTGAAAGTAATTTAGAAATACCATTTTCCTCCATAGTAACACCATAAACAGTATCTGCAACTTCCATAGTTCCTTTTCTATGTGTAATAACTAAAAACTGAGTTTCATTTGAAAACTTTTTAAGATAATCTGCATATCTATATACATTAACATCATCAAGAGCTGCTTCAATTTCATCAAGCACACAAAATGGTGCTGGATTTATTTTTAAAATTGCAAATAACAATGCTATAGCTGTAAATGCTTTTTCTCCACCAGATAGTAAAGTCATATTTTGTAGTTTCTTTCCAGGTGGTTGTACTGTTATTTCTATTCCGCATTCCAAAATATTATCTTCATCTTCTAATTTTAGACTAGCTGTTCCTCCGCCAAATAATTCTTTAAATACTTCATCAAAATTTTTATTTATTATTTCAAATCTTTCTTTAAATTGTTTTTTCATTATTCCTGTCATATCTGAAATCATTTTTCTTAGTTTAGCCATTGTATTTTCTAAATCTACTCTTTGCTCAGACATAAAATCATATCTTTCTTTCAAGTTTTTATATTCTTCAATAGAATCTACATTAACACTTCCTAATTCTTTTATATCTGAACGTAAATTATTGACTTTTTTCTGTGTTAAAGCTATATTATCTGGCTTTTTATAATCACTTACAGAATTTGGAGTTAACTCATATTCTTCCCACATTTTATTAATTATTGAGTTTATATCATCTTCTAATTTGTTTTTCTTAACATCTAATTTTACTATTTGTGATTTTAAATCTTCTATAACTTTAAATTTTTCTGTTATTTGTTCTTCTTGTTCATTTAATTTTTCATTTTTTTGTATTCTAGAATTTTTCAATTCTTCAATTTTGTTTCCACTTGATTTTACTTCTTCTTTTATTTTTTCTATATTTTGTTTCAATTCTTGAATTGAGTTTTCTAATTCTAGGTTATCATTATTTATTTCTTCTATTTGTACCCTTTTATTTTCTATACTTTTATTTGTGTTTTCTATATCTAAATTTATTCTTTCTTCTATTTCTTCTATAGATGCTTCACTTTCATCAAATGATGATACTGAAATTTTTAAATTTGTTATATCAAAATTTAAATCATCAATATATTTTTGATTGTCTTTATTTAGTTCTGCATATTCTTTAATTATTTTTGTTAATTTTTCTATCTCCTCATCCAGCTTTTCTATTTCTTGTTTTATTTCTTCTTTTTTATTAATAGCTTCATTTTTTTGTGTTTCAATGGATTCATTTTCCTCTTTTAATTTATTAAGTCTTGTTTCTAATTTTGATATGTTTTCATCTATTGAAACTACTTTTTGTTTTTCAGTTGCATATGTAATGTCTATTTCTTGCAACTCTTTTTCTAAACTTGTTGCAATATCTAATGTGTCTTCAACTGAATTTTCATATTCATGTTTTTCTTTTTCTAATTTTTCTATTTTTTCTTTAATCTCTTTTATTTCTTTTTCTAATTTTTCTATTTCTTTTCCTCTACCTAAAATATTGACAGTTTTTTTAGAAACAGATCCTCCTGTTATAGCCCCTGATGGATTTATTAAATCTCCTTCTAATGTTACTATTCTAAAAGAATGATTATTTTGTTTAGCTATTTTTATTGCTGTATCCATATTATCTACTATAACTGTTCTACCTAAAAGATTTAATATTATTTGCTCATATTTTTTATTGAAATTGATTAAATCTGATGCAATTCCAATATATCCTTTTTCATTAGTTTTTACTTTGTCTAATTTTTTTCCTTTTACAGATGATATAGGTAAAAATGATGCTCTTCCTAATTTATTTTTTCTTAAATGTTCTACTAATTTTTTTGCATCTTCATCTGTATCTGTAACTATATTTTGCAAGCTAATTCCTAGACACATTTCGATTGCTGTTTGATATTGTTCTGGAACTTCTATTATATTTGCTAATACTCCGTGCATTCCTTTTCCTAACTCTTTAATGTTTTCGCAATCTTTTAATAAATCTTTTACACTTTTTATATATCCTTCTTTTTCTTTTTCTGTTTCTATTAGAAATTTTTGTCTAGATTCTTTTATTCTCATTTCACTTGATAATATATTTATATTATTTTCAAAGCTTCTTATTTTCTTGTTTGCTTCTTCTTTTTTCTCATTTATTTGTTCTAAATCTTTTACAATTTTATTTCTTTTATTATCTATTTCATAAAATTGTTTTGATATATCTTCTTTTGTAATTCTTGTACTGTCTAATTCAGATATGTTTGATGTTATCTCATTTTTTATTTGTCTTTGCCTTTTTTCATAGTTTTCGTAATTTATATTTTGTGTATTTATATCTGATTGTAACTCATATTTTTTGTCTGTGTTTTCTTCTACTTTCTTTTTATATCCTTCTATCTCTATTTCTTTACTTGATAATTTTTTTGTTATTTTTTCTAACTCTTGTTCTTTTTCTTGTAATTCTGATGTGAATTTTTCTTTATTTTGTCTTAAGTTATTCTTTTTATCTTGTTTTTGTTTTATTTCTTCTTTTAATTCTTTTATTTTTACTTTTAATTCTTCTGTTTCTTTTTCAAATCTTTCTTTATTTTCTTTATTATTTGTAATTCTTGTTTTTGCAACATTTATGTCTGAGTTTATCATTTCAATTTCTTTTTGACTTTCAAATCCTAAATTAGACATTTGTTCTATTTGTTCTGTTATATCATCTATTTGTGATTTTAATTCTTCTTTTAAAATTTTTACTCTTTCCAATCTTCCTTCTTCTTCATTGCATTGGTTTTGATATATCTCTACATCTTTTACTATTTCTTCTAAATTTGTTTTATATTTTTCTATATTAAATATAAATAATCCTATTTCTATACTTTTTAGTTCTTCTCTTAAATTCAAATATTTTTTAGCTTTTTCTGCTTGATTTTTTAGTGGCTCTATATTTGTTTCTATTTCTGATAAAATATCATTTATTCTTAATAAATTCAATTTAGTATGTTCTAATTTTTTTTCAGTTTCTTGTTTTCTCACTCTATATTTTACAATTCCTGCTGCTTCTTCAAATATATGTCTTCTGTCTTCTGATTTATTGCTTAAAATTTCGTCAATTTTACCTTGTCCTATTATTGAATATCCATCTCTTCCTATTCCTGTGTCCATAAATAATTCTAATACATCTTTTAGTCTACAAGGTACTTTGTTTATATAATAACCTGTTTCTCCGCTTCTATAGATTTTTCTAGTAACAGTTACTTCTGTATATTCTATAGGTAAAACTCCATCTGAATTATCAAACACAAGTGATGCTTCAGCAAATCCCAAAGATTTTCTGTTTTGTGTTCCTGCAAATATGATATCTAGAGATTTATTTCCTCTTAATGATTTCATACTTTGCTCTCCTAATACCCATCTTATTGCATCTGCTATATTACTTTTTCCCGAACCATTTGGTCCTATTACACTTGTAATTCCTGGCATAAATTCTAATACTGTTTTATCCGCAAAGGATTTGAATCCTTGTAATTCTAGTCTTTTTAAATACATTTATTATCACCTTTTGTTTTTCTTTTCTACTATTTTTCTGTTTGCGTTTCTTTTACTAATTTAGTTTATACTATTTTGGATAGAAAAGTCAATATTGTGATGTCTTAAAACTTTGTTTTATTATCATTTTTTAATAACTTAATACAAATTTAATTATTATTATAAATTCGTATTAAACTAATTTTTTACATTACAAACCAAAACAGCCATATGATATATTAATTTTCTTTTTTCTGGAGTACACTGTTCTAAAATATCTATAAAGTCTTTATAGATATATTCTTTAGAAGTTACTGAAACCCCTTCTATTATTTCACTTATTGATACATCTAAAATTTCACAAATTTGAACTAATCTTGTTAAACTTATTTTTGCTCTTCCCTTTTCTATTCTGCTTAAATATACTTCTGAAACGTCTAAAATTTCTGATAAATATACTTGACTAAAACCTCTTTCTTGTCTAGCTTTCTTTAGTCTCTCTCCTATTATTTCATAATCTATTCTCATATAACCACCTCTTTTCGAAAGTAAATATATCATTATAGGTTTTAGTTTGTCAATACTTTTCTTTTAATTTATATATTTAATTTTACAATTAGTTATAATCAGTAATTTAGACTAATCTCATGATATTTCAAAATATATGATTTTGAATGTGATAGGAATAATTTTAGAAATTCTTTATTAATTTTTTGGAAAATGTTCGCGTCGAGCTTTAGCTCGGACTAAGTGAAACGGGGCCAAAAAATTAATTTAGAATTTCTTTAATTATGTATTGAACCGAAAAATCATATATTTTGAAATATCATGAGATTAGTCTAATTAAAAAATTATCATACAAATTATACAGAAAGTACAATTTGTATGATTTTATAGTTTTTTTTAGAATTAAATTTTTTACTTTATAACTTCTTCGGCATATTTATTATTTACAATTTTATCATAAGGTGCTTTTTCTTCAAGTTCCCCTGCCATTGTCATAACTTCTTGTAATCTATTAAAACTATCTTCTGTTAATACTGGTGTATCATTCCAAGCATCTATATCTTTATAACTTTGTACTGCATTAGCCAATTGTTCTATATCTGTATCTGGGAAAAATGATTGTATACTTTCTGCTACTTCTTCTGCTGAGTGTTCTTTTACCCATTGTTGACCTTTATATACTGCTTCTGTAAATTTTCTAATTGTGTCTTCATTTCCATCAATATAACTTTTTTTAGCAAAATATGCTGTATATGGTATATCTCCAGCTTCTTCTCCTACAGATGCTACTATATATCCTTTTCCCTGCTCTTCTGTAAGAGATGCTGTTGGTTCAAATAATGTTACATATTCAGCATCTCCACTTGCAAATGCTCCTGCCATTAAATCAAATTTTATGCTATCATCTAATACTAAATCTGTTTGTGGATTTATTCCATTTTTCTTTAGTACATATTCTAATGTCATATATGGTACTCCACCTTTTCTACCTGGTATTACTGTTTTTCCTTTTAAGTCTTGCCAGCTAAAATTATCTGTATTTTCTTTAGCTACTAAAAATGAGCCGTCTTTTTTTGTCATTTGTGCAAATACTTGTGTATAATCTTCTTTTCCTTCATTATATACATATATTGATGCTTCTGGTCCTGCAAATCCTATATCACATTGGTTTGCCAATACTGCTGTCATTACTGCATCTGCTCCTTGCCCTGTAGATAATTCCACTTCTATTCCATTTTCTTTAAAATATCCATTATTTATTGCTGCATATTGTGGTGCATAAAATACTGAACGTGTTACTTCATTTACTTTGATTAGTTTTTCACCTGTTTGTTTATCTTTCTCTTTATTAATCATAACTATTGAAATTATTCCTGCTATTAATACTATTACTAATAATACTAGTATTATTCTTTTTTTCAAAATTAAAACCTCCTATCTTATTTTCTATCATTTTTTCACTTGTACTTTTTTGGTTTTTAGGATAAATTTTTCTAATAATAGTACTGCTAAATACATTATTCCTGCTAATAACCCTAATATTAATACACTTGTCATTACTAAATCTAATTTAAATACCTGCCCTCCATATACTATTAAATATCCTAGTCCTGCTTTTGATACTAAAAACTCTCCTGATATTACACCTACTAATGATAAACCTATATTTACTTTTAAAGAATTTATAAATGTTGAAATATTTGCTGGTATTATTATTTTTAAAAGTATTTGTAATTTTGAAGCTTTAAAAGTTCTAGCCATTTTAATTAGCTCTTTGTCAGTCCTTAAAAATCCATTTAAATTTTCTAATATTGTAACAACCAAAGATATTGCTACAGCCATTACTATAATTGCTGGTGTTCCTGCACCTACCCATATTATTATAACTGGCCCTAATGCTACTTTTGGTAAACTATTTAAAACAACTAAATATGGGTCTAATACTTTTGCTAGAAAATCTGACCACCATAGTATTATAGCAATTATTATTCCTAGCACTGTACCTAGTAAAAATCCTACTATTGTTTCATAGGTGGTGACTCCTATATGTTTTAATAAATCATTTGATCCTAAATTCATAAATGTTTCTAATATCCTACTTGGCTGACTTGTTATAAAACTATCTATTATTTTTTTATTTGCAAGTATTTCCCATACTGCTAAAAATACTATTAAAATTGATATTTGAGTTATTAATACTAATATTTTCTTTTTTCTTTTACTTTTTAAATATTGTTTTCTTTCTTTTGAGATTAAAAAATTATTCATCTACTCCCAGCTCCTTCCATAAAGTATCAAAATATTTACTAAATTTTGAACTTTGTCTGCAATTTATAGGATTTCGATTTTCTATCTCAAAATCAATTTTGTGAATATCTTTTATTGTACCTGGCCTTTTAGTTAATACCATCACTCTATCTGACATGCTTATTGCTTCTGATATATCATGTGTTACTATTATTGCTGTTATATTTTCTTTTTTTAGTATTGAGTAAATATCATTTGTAACCATTATTCTAGTTTGATAATCTAATGCTGAAAATGCTTCATCTAATAGCAATATTTTTGGTTTAACTGCAAGTGTTCTAATTAATGCAACTCTTTGTCTCATACCTCCTGATAGCTCTGATGGATATTTGTCTTTAAAATCAAATAAATTATATTTTTTCAGTAAACTTTCTACATATTCTTTGCCTTCACTATTGTTTTTTCCTTTTATTTCTAATCCTAACATTGTATTTGATAAGATTGTTCTCCACTCTAATAAACAATCTCTTTGTAACATATATCCTACTTTATCTGATATTCCTTCTACTTTTTTTCCTTCTATGTAGATTTCTCCTGTTGTTTTTGTTTCTAATCCTGCTATTATTGATAATAAAGTCGATTTTCCACATCCACTAGGTCCTATTATTGAAACAAATTCTCCTTTTTTTACTCTAAAATTTATATTGTCTATGGCTAAAATTTCACTTTTTTTGCTTTGATACTTTTTACTTATTCCTTTTACTTCTAATATATTTTCCATCTTTTGCCTCCTTTGAATTTATCCTTATTTTATATTATGTAAAATACATTAAAAGTTTACAAAAATAATAAAGATATCTAATATCTCTCAACATAAATCTGAGATTTTTAAATTAGATATCTTTATTATTTTTTATTTATATTTATAGTAACTTAACTTTTATATATTAACTATTATTACGAATCTATTAAGGTATATTTAAATTTAGCAATTTAATTTCTTTGTTCTTTTATTTTTGCCAATTCTTTATCCGTAATGCCTGTAACTTCTTTTATAAAATTGTCTTCTTGACCTAAATCTAACATTTTTTTAGATATTTGCATTTTTACTCTTATAGTAGCTTTTTCTTCGCCTTTTTTCTCAATTCTTTTCATTTTTCTTTTTTCTTCTTTCATTATTCTAGCTACTAATGCTTCCATATTTTCACCCCCTATCTTATTTTCTATTATTTCTAACAACTGATTTTGTTCATTTTCTTCTAATATTTCATCCAATAGATAAACTATAATATCTGCTAACTTTTCTAATATATCTTTGTATTTTTCATTTTTTATTATTAATTTTATATTTTTTAATAATTCTTCCCTATCTTTTGATTTTTCTATTAATAAAGCATAACTAAACATTGTTCTTTTTGACAATAATTCCAACGAATTGTAATTATTTACATCTATTAAGTTGTATGCTAAATCAATTCTATATTTTTCATATGTTGTTATTTTTATTTGTTGTTCTTTATAATTTAATGGTACTTTCCATCTTTGCTCTCCTGTATATATTACTATTGGTACTATTATTGGATATTTTGCTATTTTTTTGCTTCTTTTTTCTTTTGTCCATTCTTGAATTATATCTATACAATAATTTAAAATTCTATATGGCATATTATAATCTATGGTTGATTGATGTTCTATTAAAAAATACATCTTTTGGTCTTTCATTTTATATACAATGTCAGCTTCTTTTGATTTATATTTTTTTGTAATATAGCTATTTGTGTATTTTTGTAAATTTTCTGATTTTAAAATTTGTCTTGGTTTTAAAAATTGATTTACTAAATTTGCTAATTCGTTTTTATCTTTTAATATATTTTTAATTAATTTGTCATGTGGTTTATCTTTTGACTTTTCATTTAATTGTAATTTTTTATCTTTTGTAGGAATAAGTCTGTATTCTTCACTTTCTTCTGCTAATCTTTCTACATTTTTTAAATTAATATTATGAATACACTTAATATAGTCATAGTATGTAAAAATATTCAATATCATCCTCCTACATTATATTATTTGTTTATTCATATGTCAATATCTATTTTGAAGTTAATTTAATATTGTTTTTTTACCACCTTCTTATTTATGATTTTTAATTTTTTGATTTTGATTTTTTTAGATTTAAAATTTGATAAAAATTTTTTGATATAAACTTTTTTGAATTTATTCTATAATATTAAATCATATTTTTATAAAAATTTCAAGTATACATAAATATTTTCTTGATTATTATAAAAAATTAATTCACTAAATTACTAATTAACTAATAATCTTAAATATATAATTTTTCGGCTCAATACATAATTTAAGAAATTCTAAATTAATTTTTTGACCCCGTTTCACTTAGTCCGAGCTAAAGCTCGACGCGAACATTTTCCAAAAAATTAATAAAGAATTTTTAGAATTACTCCAATCGCATTCAAAATTATATATTTAAGATTATTAGTTAATTAGTTATTTTCTAGATTTTTTATAATTCTATTTGTCATCAAAATATGTACTTGTTTCTTGTAAATCTTCAAATTCATGTTGTCTTAATATTTCATAGCTGATTATTGCAACAGAATTAGACAAATTTAATGACCTTAGAGTTGGTAACATTGGTATTCTTATTGTTTTAGTATCTAAATATTTTTCTAAAAGCCATTCTGGCAAACCTTTTGTCTCTTTTCCATACAATACAAATACTTCATCCATTTTTGAATAATCAATATCAGTATATTTGGTCTTTCCCTTTGTTGTTGCAAAAAACATGTTGTGTTCTTCTGGCTTGTATTTATTTAGAAAATCTTCTAATGAGTCATGTTCTTCAATGTCAAGTTTGTCCCAATAGTCTAGTCCTGCTCTTTTTAGCGATTTTTCATCTATCTTAAATCCTAATGGATGTACAAGATGTAATTTAGAACCTGTTATTGCACAAGTTCTTGCTATATTTCCGTGTATTTTGTGGAATTTCTGGTTGAACCATTACTGTGTGTAGTTTCATATTTATTACCTTCTTTTCTTTTTTTCTTATTATATCATATTCTACAAAAAAACTATATATCTAAAATATATAGTTTTTTGCCTAGTTCACTTATTTATTATTACTTATATTTTACTATGCTGACTTCATTTACAGTTCTTATTTCTACTGTTCCATCAGCATACCTTTTAGGATATTCTCTGCTTTGTAGTCTTCCATTAATTTTAATATAATCATTAATACTAAAATTATTGAAAATATCCTTGGCAGCTTTTTCCCACGCAATGCAAGGAATATGATAGCTTATTCCTTCTGGCATATTTATTTCTAACATTAAATCAGAAATTCTAATGCCTTTTTTCGTTTTCCTGAAAACAATCTCTTTGTATATTGAGCCTTCTATAGAGATTAAATTATTCTTCTTATAAAAATCTTCTCCTCTATAAAATTCAATTTTATCAACATGAATAAATATCTCTAATCTGTTTCTACCTTTAACAAATTTGCTAGTTGAACAGATTTTACCTGTGATTTCTACTTGCATGTATTTAAAATATTCCATGCTTTCCGTGTCACTTTGCATTTTACATATAATTTGATCATGTGTTTCACTTTTTCTTTTTACATATAATATAAACTCATATGTATTTTCTCCTATCCGTTTGTATTCTTTATAGCTTCCTTTGAATCTTACGTCATTAATTGCCATGATTTTTCCTTCCTTTGTTATTAATTTATAGTGAACTAGAATTAATACAATGATGAATAAACCTTCATCTTTTTACATTGTATTCTTTATATTATATCACATTTTTTATAATTATAATAGTACATTTACATAATTTCGTATATAAAAGTGTGCCAAAAAAGCCCGTCCCCTTTGGCACTATTTTAATTTTTGTCTTACATATTCATATAATATTATTCCTGTTGCTACTGATGCATT
>CALXXK010000042.1 GCA_944392675.1 uncultured Clostridia bacterium | reverse complement strand
AGGAAAAGCAAGTATACAAGTAAGTACAACATCAGGATATGAAATGGAATACCAAATAAATGGAACAACAGAAGGAAACTGGACAAGTATAACAAACAATGGAACAATACAAAATTTAACACATGGAAACACAGTAAATGTAAGACTAGTAAATGGAAGTAAAAGAGGACAAGTACAAAGTACAACAATACAAGACACAGTAAATCCAAAAGTAACAGTAACAAAAGGAGAAGTAAAAACAAACTCAATAGCAGTAACAGTACAAGCAACAGACAACGAAAGTGGAATGACAGCAAGTCCAACATACACATACTATATAAAGAAAACAAGTGAAAATGATTATCAACAAAAAGCAAGTAATCAAACAAACGGTTATACATTTGAAGGACTAGAGCAAGAAACAAGTTATGACATAAAAGTAGAAGTACAAGGAGACAATGCAGGAAATAAAGGAGAAGGAACACTAACAAATATAACAACAGAAAAAATAACATCAGGAACAGAACAAGGAGCAATAACATTTGGAGATCCAACATGGAGTGAAGGACAAGCAAGTATACAAGTAAGTACGAACACAAATTATAAAATAGAATATCAACTAAATGAAACAACAGGAAATTGGACACAAATAGAAAATAATGGAACAATCCCAAACATACCACATAACACAACAATATATGCAAGGCTAACAGACGGAAACAACCATGGAGACCATGCAAGTACAACAATAAAAGACACAGTAAATCCAACAGTAACAATACAAAGCTTAACAACAGAAGACACAACAATTCAAATAACAGCAAAGGGAACAGATAATGAAACAGGAATAAATGAATATATATACTCAATAAAAGAAAGCACACAAGAAGACAGTAGTTATATAGAAAAAATAAGAAATACAACAGGAACAGCAACAATAGAAGAAGGACTAGAAATAGGAAAAACATATACAGTAAAAGTAGAAGTAACAGATAAAGCAAATAACACAGGAAAAGCAGCACAAAATATAGAAATAAAGAAACCAGCAATTTCTAGTGATGAAATATCAAATAATCCAAAAGAATATTATGGAGGAGTAGTATCAAATTATGAACCAAAAATAGATGCAGAAGTTAATTGGAAAATATTATATTCAGATGGGAAAAATATATATTTAATAGCAGATGATTATGTGAATTATAAATATTTACCAGAGGGTAGCAATGGATTTATATTGAATAAAAACAGTAACTATGAGGCAGATTTTTTAAGTGTACCAAGTAATTATTATCGTAATTATCCTATAACTGATGAAAGACTGAAAGCATTAAATAGTGAATTTTTTAAAAATGAAAAAAGTCATAATGTAAATTTTGGAAATATTAATATGCTGGCATATATGATGGATATCAATGCATGGGATAATTTTGTAGGAACTTCAGCTGAATATGCAATAGGAGGACCGACAGTAGAATTATTAATAAATTCATATAATAAAAAACATGAAACTAATTATGAAATAATTAGTGATTATGTAGGATATGAGGTTAATTCTGCTATTGGGGCATTTGATGTTAATGATAGTTTGTATGTTATAAGTTCAACTAAAAAAGCTGAGGCAATGTGGTTAGCAAGTCCAAACAGTTTATATATGGATGATGGACAAACTAATGAATTTTTTCATGCTCAATATTTATGTGGAATGGGCTATCTAGGGGATATGGGAAGAAGAGATTATAAATTTTCGTTAGCTGGTTTTCGTCCAGTAGTTTGTTTAAAGTCAGAAGTAGAATTAGAAAAACAAGAAGACGGAATATATCATATAGTAGATACTGTAAAAACAGGAAAAATAATATTTGGAGAGCCAACATGGGAAGGAGACAATGCAAGTATAACAGTAAGCACAAACACAAACTTCCAAATAGAATACCAAGTAAACAAAGTAGATGAAGGAAGTTGGACAAATATAGCAAATGATGGAACTATAATAGGATTCAAAGATGGAGATACTGTATATGCAAGATTAACAGACGGAACAAATCATGAAGATTATACAAGTCTAACAATAGACAACAGTCTTTAAAACAGTAACATCAGAAACAGATCGAGTAGCTTTATATTAATTTTGTAGAATGTGAAGTATATTTGAAAAATTAGGAGTATAGAATCAATTTTGCAGTTCAAATTAAAAAATATAAATCAATAACAAAAATTTATAATAAAAAAAATAAAAAATAGTAAGAAAAATCTTGCTATTTTTTTATTAATATAGTAAAATAAAAAAGTAAAATATATTGTATTTAAAATTCATACCCAGCGACTAAAGATGAATGATAATTTTAAATTACAAAACTAAAAGAACAAGAGAAAAGGGAGGAAATAAAATGAAAAAAAAGGAAAAAAGACTAATTGCAATATTACTAATAATATTAGCAATAGTATTAATTATTTTTTTTGTAAGACAGAATAAAAATGAAGGAGAAAACGGAACAGGAGTTACAGATAGTCAACAAATAGCAAAGTCAGAAGGTACATATACAGAAACATTAGACGATGGAACAGTATTAAATACAAGTGAAGAATTTAACAAAACAAAAACATATAATGGATTAGAAATAAGTAATATTCAATATACAGAAAAAAACGGAATGACAGTTTTGTTAGCAGATGTAAAAAACACAAGTAATACTGCACACAGTTTAGAATTAGTAAAAATAATAGTAGAAGGAAAAAACGGAGAAGATATGGCAGTAATGAACTCAATAATAGGAGATGTAGGACCAGGAGAGACAATAGAATTGAATGCAAGTATGACAGGAAATATAGTAAATGCAAGAGACTTTAGAATAGAAAAAAGTGAATAAAGTAAATAGTATAAACTAGATAATTAAAGTGAGAAAAATTAATTAATAATCGTGATTAATCAAGAAAATAAAAATTTTCTTGATTTTTTGCATGTTTTAAAGTATAATTATAAAAGCAAAAAACGAGAAATAAAAAAGATGAAATTGATTACAATTTTAGTTAGGAAGGATGATATAAAAAATGAAAGCAATAGAAATAAGAGAAAAATATTTAAACTTTTTTAAACAACATGGACATAAAGTAATTCCATCAGCACCATTAATACCAGAAAATGACCCATCAGTATTATTTACAACAGCTGGAATGCAACCGCTAGTACCATATCTATTAGGGGAAAAACATCCAGAAGGAAAGCGTTTAACAGATTATCAAAAATGTTTAAGAACAAATGATATAGAAGAAGTAGGAGATAATAGACACTTAACATATTTTGAAATGTTAGGAAACTGGTCATTAGGAGATTATTTTAAAGAAGAATCAATACAAATGAGTTTTGATTTTTTAACAAAAGAATTACAAATACCAGTAGAAAAGTTATCAGTAACATGTTTTGCAGGGGATGAAGACTGTCCAAAAGACGAAGTATCAGCAGAAGCATGGAAAAAAGTAGGAATACCAGAAGAAAGAATATACTTTTATGGAAAAGATGACAACTGGTGGATAGCAGGAGAAGAAGGACCATGTGGACCAGATACAGAAATGTTTTATGACACAGGAAAACCAGCATGTGGACCAGATTGTCAACCTTCATGTGATTGTGGAAAATATGTAGAAATCTGGAACAATGTATTTATGGAATATTTTAAAGACAAGAATGGATATTCAAAATTAAAACAACAAAATGTAGATACAGGATTAGGACTAGAAAGAATGACAATGTTATTACAAGGAAAAGAAACACCATTTGATACAGAACTATTTTCGCCTGTAATGGATAAACTAAAAGAATTACAAAAAGTTGATATAATAGAAAGTAGAAGAATAATTGCAGAACATTTACGTTCAAGCATGATGATAATTTCAGATGGAGGAAGACCAAGTAATATAGACAGAGGATATGTACTTAGAAGACTAATCAGAAGATTAATAAGACACTTAAATAAACTACAAATAGATTTAAATGAATTAACAAATTTAATAGAAATAAACGTAGAAAATTTAAAAGAAATGTATCCAGATTTAGAAAAAAATAAAGATACAATAAAAAGTGTAATAATAGAAGAAAAAGACAAATTTGTAAAAACACTAGCACATGGAGAAAGAGAATTTGAAAAAGAAGTAAAAAAATTAAAAGAACAAAATAAAGAAACAATTCCAGGAACAATAGTATTTAGATTATATGATACTTATGGATTTCCACCAGAAGTAACAAAAGAATTAGCACAAGAAAATGGTTTTAAAGTAGATTTAAAAGAATTTGAAGAACTATTTAAAAAACACCAAGAAAAATCAAGACAAGGAGCAGAACACAAATTCAAAGGTGGACTAGCAGACCAAAATGAAAAAACGATAGCATATCATACAGCTACACACTTATTACATCAAGCATTAAGAACAGTATTAGGGGATCATGTAAAGCAAAGTGGATCAAACATAACAGAAGAAAGACTAAGATTTGACTTTACTCATCCACAAAAAATGACAAAAGAAGAAATACAAAAAGTAGAAGACTTAGTAAATGAACAAATACAAAGAGACTTGAAAGTTACATGTGAAGAAATGAGTTATGAAGAAGCAAAAAAATCAGGAGCAATAGGGCTATTTACAGATAAATATGGAGACAAAGTAAAAGTATATACAATAGGAGATTTTAGCAAAGAAATATGTGGAGGCCCACATGTAACACATACAGGAAATATGGGAACATTCAAAATAAAAAAAGAAGAATCAAGTTCTTCAGGAATAAGAAGAATAAAAGCAGTGCTTATTTAGGGATGGTTCTTAATAATAATTAGGGACGCTCTCAATTATTATGAAAAAATAGTAAACTAAGGTTAAATTTCTGGAGTATTTCTAGATTTTAAGTTATTTCAAATGAAAGGATGAATATATATGAATGATTGTTTATTTTGTAAAATTATAAAAGGGGAAATTCCATCAAATAAAGTTTATGAAGATGATGAAATATTAGCATTTTATGACATAAATCCAGCAGCACCTATACATATATTAGTAATACCAAAAAAACACATAGATTCATTAGCAAAAATAGAAAAAGAAGATGAAGCTTTAATAGGAAGAATTTATGGAGTTATTAATAAAATAGCAGAGGAAAAAGGTTTTAAAGAAGAAGGATATAGAGTAATAGTTAATTGTGGAAAAAATGGAGGACAAGAAGTAATGCATTTACACTTCCATGTATTAGCTGGTACTAAATTAGGAGAAAAAATAGTTTAACAGAAGAAAAGTAATCCTATATAAAAGATGGATATTGCAGAGAATAAATATTACAAAAAATATATACTTTTTATGCAATATATGTTATAATATATATAGTGAGAATAATGTACGGAGGTAAAAAATATGTTTGAGAGTAAATATAGTAAATTATTAACTGTTTTATTAGTAATAGTAATTATAGCAATTTTAGGATTACTAGGATATCTAGCATATCAATATTATCAAAACTATGTTATTTCAACAGATGCAAATGATTTTGTTGATGACTTTCAAGGTGAAGTAGCAGATGGAGAAGCTAATGATAACAATACTAATACATCAACAGAAGATCCATTTAATCAGATTGAAAGTACTAATACAACAGGAGGAATAAGTAAAACGTATAAAGGTTTTGGAGTATTAGGAACTATAGAAATACCATCTATTAATTTAAAATATCCAGTACTTGATAAAGTAACACCAAAATCAATAGAGACAGCAGTTGCATTTTTATATGGTACAGGATTAAATAAACCAGGTAATAGTGTTATAATAGGTCATAATTATAGAAATGGACTATTTTTCTCAAATCTTAAAAAAGTAAATACAGGAGAAAAAATTTATATAACAGATATTGAAGGAAATAGAGTTGAATATACAATTTACAATAAATTTGAAGCAGCTGAAAATGATACATCATTCTATCAAAGAGATACAGGTGGAAAACCTGAGATAACTTTATCTACTTGTACAGATGATAGTAGTGCAAGAATAATAATTTTTGGTAGAGTAGAAGGATAATAAAATTTAGTAAGTTTTAATTTATATTACAAGACATATTAAAGTTTTATAATTGTATTATTTTAGATAGTTAATAATTTAAAATACTAAAGAATTAATAAACTGAAAAGAAAAGGAGTTTTTATTCAAAATTCCTTTTCTTTTTTTATAAAATTGTATATAATAAGAAAGCAAGTTGAAAAAAATTTTTTTAGATTATATAAATTACATTTTATATAATCTAGATATTAAATTCACATAATAGAATTAATATTTTAAGAAAAGAACAAAATTAAACAAAAAAGGAATGATAACCAAATGAATAAAAAGCAAGCAAAAGAAAGAATCGAAGAATTAAGAAAACAAGTAGAATATCACGCAAAAAAATACTATGACGAAGACAAACCAGAAATATCAGACTTTGAATATGACATGTTAATGGTAGAACTAAGAAACTTAGAGAACCAATATCCAGAACTAAAATCAAAAGACTCATTAACACAAAAAGTTGGAGGACACGTAAAAGAAGGTTTTCAAAAAGTAACACATGAAGTACCATTACAAAGTTTGCAAGATGTATTTAGTATAGAAGAAGTTGAAGATTTTGACAAAAGAATGCAAGAAAAAGCCAAAGAAAATAACATAGAAGAAGCAAAATATGTAGTAGAAACAAAAATAGATGGACTATCAGCAGCATTAGAATACAAGCAAGGAAAATTTGTAAGAGGAGCAACAAGAGGAAATGGATTAGTGGGAGAGGATGTTACAAATAATCTAAAAACAATAAAAACAATACCAAAAGAAATAAAAGACAAAATAGATATAACAGTACGTGGAGAAGTATTTATATCAAAATCAGATTTCGAAAAAATGAATCAAGAAAGAGAAGAAAATGAAGAAGAATTATTTGCAAATGCTAGAAATGCAGCAGCTGGATCACTTAGACAATTAGATAGCAAAATCACATCAAAAAGACCACTTGATATATATATATTTAATGTTCAAAAAATAGAAGGAAAAGAATTTAATTCACATTATGAAGAATTAGAATATTTAAATGATTTAGGTTTTAATGTAAATCCAGTACGTATATATTGTAAAAATATAGAAGAAGTAAAAAAAGCAATTGAAGAAATAGGAGAAATGAGAGAAACTTTAACATTTGGAATAGATGGAGCAGTTGTTAAAATAGATAACTTGAAATTTAGAGAAATTTTAGGAACAACAGCTAAAACTCCAAGATGGGCAGTAGCATATAAATATCCACCAGAAAAGAAAGAAACGATTTTAAAAGATATTATATGTCAAGTTGGAAGAACAGGAGTAATAACACCAATGGCAATATTAGAGCCTGTAAAAGTTGCTGGATCTACAGTATCTAAAACAACTTTACACAATGAAGATTTTATAAAGCAAAAAGAATTAAAAATAGGTGATACAGTAGTAATACAAAAAGCAGGAGATGTTATTCCTGAAATAGTTGAAGTGAAAAAAGAAAAAAGAACAGGAAAAGAAAAAGACTTTGAAATGCCAAAAGTATGTCCAGTATGTGGAGCACCAGCAGTTAGAGAAGAAGGAGAAGCGGCAATAAGATGTACAGGAATAGAATGTCCGGCAAAATTATTTAGAAATCTAGTTCATTTTGTGTCAAGAGAAGCAATGAATATAGATGGTTTAGGAGAAAATATAATTTCTCAATTTCTAGATAAAGGGCTAATAAAAGATATTTCAGACATATATAAATTAACATTTGAAGATATTGCATCTTTAAAAAAGAATGGACAAAAATTTGCACAAAATTTGATAGATAGTATAAATAAAAGCAAAGAAAATGATTTGTATAGATTAATTACAGCATTAGGAATTAGACATGTAGGAGCAAAAGCATCTAAACTATTAGCTAGAAAATATAAAACAATAGATAACTTGATGGAAGCAAGTTTTGAAGACTTAAGTATGATTAATGATATAGGACCAATAGTTGCAAACAGTATAAGAGAATTTTTTGTACAAGACCAAACTATAGATTTAATTAACAAATTAAAAGAGTTAGGAGTAAATACAAAAAGTTTAGAAGAAGATGTAGATGACAACAGATTTGAAGGAAAAACTTTTGTATTAACAGGAAGTTTAGAAGATTTTACAAGAGGAGAAGCATCAAATATTATTGAAAAATATGGAGGAAAAACTTCAGGGACTGTATCTAAGAAAACGGATTATGTCCTAGCTGGAGAAGAAGCGGGAAGCAAATTAACAAAAGCACAAAGTTTAGGAGTAACAATAATATCAGAAGAAGAATTTAAAAATATGATAAAATAATATAGAAATTATATAAGTAAAGAAAGGAACAGTTTTTATGGATGAGTATACATTTGAAAAAATGTGGGAAGATTTAAGAAATGGTTATCAAATTCATTATACTTATGTAGGAAATAGATATTTATTATTTAAAACAGCAGAGAATTGTTATACTCAAAAATTGTTATCAAAAGATAAGAAAAATCCTCAACCAAAAATGTTGATGCTTACATTGAAGAGGGTTAAGGAGATGTTTCCACATATGGAAGATATTGAGTATAAAATTGATGGCTGAAAAATAATTATTGTTAAGTTAATTTAGATCTTTTTTAGCCAAATATGAAATTGTAGAAAATAAAAAAGGAGTAAAAAATGGCAGTAATAATTGATGGAAAAGCTTTAGCAAAAAAGATAAGAGAAAATTTAAAAAAAGAATGTGAAGAATTAAAACAAAAAGGAATAATACCGAAATTAGCAGTAATAATGGTAGGAGATAATCCGGCATCAAAAGTATATGTAAAGAACAAAAGTAAAGCATGTGAAGAAATAGGAATTAATTATGAAGAGTATTTATTAGAAGAAAATACCACTCAAGAACAGCTAATAGATTTAATACAAAATTTAAATAAAGACAAAACAGTAAACGGGATACTTTTGCAAAGTCCAATACCAGATCATTTAAATATAAATCAAGCAATTAAAGCAATAACATATTCTAAAGATGTAGATGGTTTTACACCTTCTAGTATTGGAAAATTAATGATTGGTGAAGATACATTCATATCTTGTACTCCATATGGAGTAATAAAAATGTTTGAAGAATATAATATTGACTTAACAGGCAAAAATGTGGTAATATTAGGTAGAAGCAATATTGTTGGAAAACCACTATTACAATGTTGTTTGAATAAAAATGCAACAGTAACTGTGTGCCATTCAAAAACTAAAGATTTAATAGAATATACGAAAAGAGCTGATATATTAATAGCAGCAATTGGAAAATCTAAATTTGTAAAAAAAGAAATGTTAAAAGATGGAGTAGTAGTAATTGATGTTGGAATAAACAGAGGAGAAGATGGCAAACTAACAGGAGATGTTGATTTTGACGAAGTAGAAAAGATAGCAAGCTATATTACGCCAGTTCCGGGGGGAGTTGGACCGATGACTATAGCAATGCTTATGAACAATGTTATAAAAGCAACAAATATACAGTATAGTAATACGAAGTTATTTTAATAAATATATTTAGGGGCACTATTTTATAGTGTCTTTTTTTGTTATATAAATATAATAGGAATTTTTTCTGAAAATTCTATTAAATAAAAAGTTTTACTGAATTTATTAAAAAATTTTTAAAATACAAAAATCAGAAAGGAGAGTTAATGGCAAATTTAGAAGATAAAAGATACTGGATATGGCTATCATTAATAAAAGGGTTAGGAGCAAAAAGAAAAGTTATGTTACTTGAAAAATTTAAAGACCCATCAGTGATTTATAATTTAAAGGAAAAAGATTTTTTAAGAATAAAAGGAATTGGAGAAGAAACGATAAGAAATTTATTAGATGAAAAAATAAAGCAAAACATAGATAAACATATTAATTTCATGAAAAAAAATAATATAGATATAATTTCAATAAATGACGAAAATTATCCTAAAATGTTAAAACATATATATGATTCTCCAATAAGTTTATATATTAGAGGAAATCATAAAATACTAAATACTAAATGTATTGCGATAATTGGATGTAGAGAATTATCTGATTATGGAAAAAAAGCTACCAAATATTTTGCATATAATTTAGCCAAAAGAAAATTAACTGTTGTCAGTGGCTTAGCAAAAGGAATAGATAGTTATGCACATATTGGGACATTATGTGCAAAAGGGAATACTATAGCTGTAGTAGGAAATGGCTTAGATACCATATATCCAATGGAAAATGTTTATTTAGCAAATGAAATATTAAAAAATAATGGGGCGATAATATCAGAATATCCATTAGGAACAAAACCAGAAAAAATGAATTTTCCAGCTAGAAATAGAATAATAAGTGGATTAAGTAAAGGAGTACTTGTTGTGGAGGCAAAGGAAAAAAGTGGAACTTTGTTAACAGTGGATTTTGCTATAGAACAAGGAAGAGATGTGTTTGTTGTTCCAGGAAATATTAATTCTTTAAATTCAGTTGGAACAAATGATTTAATAAAACAGGGAGCAAAGCCAGTAACCAATTATATGGACATAGATATATAGATTACTATCTTTGTATTTTATAAATAGAAAGAAACTTGAAAATTAATATTATTATTAGAAAAAATGATAAGTTCGTTTATAATTTTAATGATAGAAATATAAAATTATGTAAAATAATGCATAGATAAAGTGATAAATTACAAAAATTATATTGATAACAAAAATGATGTTTTCTATAATTTAAAAAAGTAATAAATAATAATAAAGATACAAAAGAGAGGGGAAAATAGAAAATGAACAAATTAAAAAAATTTAATAATGGTATTACATTAATTGCACTAGTAATTACAATAGTACTAAATGCTGGCGCATGGTCATAATGAAAAAATGTTAGCATCCAAAACGCAAATTGGGAGAAAAA
>CALXXK010000041.1 GCA_944392675.1 uncultured Clostridia bacterium | reverse complement strand
TATTCTCCTTCTAATAAAGTATCTGCATACCCCATTATTGATGTTATTGGTGTTTTTAATTCATGTGATACATCTGCTACAAATTCTTTTTGCATATTATCTAGTTTTACATGTTCTGTAATATCTTGTATAACTGCAATCACACCATCTGGTCTGTCTGACTCATTTTTAAATGGTGCAAAAAATATATTCATATATCTATCATCTAATTGAACTCTTTGTTCTGTTGATGTCCAATTTTCTAGATAAATTATTTTTTCCATATTTATATCTAAATTAAATTTTTTAAATATATCATCAAATGTGTTATCTTCAGGCCTTATGCTTAATGACTTTTTAGCTGCTGGATTAATTAATAATATTTCTCCATCTAAATTAAAAGCTATTATTCCATCTGTCATATGCAATAATATTGTTTCTATTTGATTTTTTTGTGTTGAAACTTCACTTAGTTTTTCTTTTAATTCAGTTGTCATCATTCCAAATACATTTTCTAATTCACCTACATCATTATTTTTCTTACTCTTTACTTTCTTTTTATCTTCTTCAGTCACCTTTTCTGCACTTTTTATTAATTTATTAATTGGATATATAACAAATTTCGACAAAAAGCCAGCTATTAATAAACCAACTATAGCTAATAATACTCCTATTATTATTAATATTACAATAGTATTGGTTTTCAAATTTTGTAATATTTGTATTTCTTGTTCTATATTATCAAAATTATTATTTATTATTTCTTGTTCTAATCCATGTATTGAAGTAATAAAAAATACACCTAGTCCTACAATTATTATTATTCCTATTAAAAAAAATATTGTTATTATTTTGAATTGTATATTTTTAAACATTTTTCTCCTCTCATAGGGAATTTAGGGACGGGGGTTAAAATCCCTAAATTAAATTTCTAAACAAAAATAAATAGTTTTAATGCTCTGGAATTTAGGGATTTTAACCCCCGTCCCTAAATTCCCTATGGCACAAGTTTTTCTATTTCTCTGTAAATTTTATTTTCAACATCTGATACAGATGCTTTTAATGCATTTTTTCCCATTTCGTCTAATTGTTTTTTATTTAATATTATTTCATTAATTTCATTGTTTAATACATTTCCTGTTAGTGCATTGTTTAATATGATTTTTGCTGCTTTTAAATTTTCTAAAACCTTTGCATTATATAGTTGATGGTTATTACTTACATTTGGTAAAGGTATTAATATTGATGGTTTTCCTAAATTTGATATTTCAGTTATTGTCATGGCTCCACTTCTTGCAATTATTAAATCCACAACATTCATTATTTCTTCCATATTATATATGTATGGTACAATTTTAATATTTTCTATATGATTAATATTTATTCCAATATTTTCTAATTCTTCTTTAATTGTATCATACTGTTTTGGACCTGTTGCCCAAATTATTTGATATTCCTTGTTGAATTTATTCTTTATTATATCTACAATTGTTTCATTTATTTTTTGAGCTCCTTGACTTCCTCCAAATACTAATACTGTTGGTCTTAGCATATTTAAACCATATTGTTCTAATATTTTCTTTTTTTCTTCTATTGTATAATCTATTTTTTTTATTTTTACAGGTGTTCCCGTAAATACAACATTTTTTGCATGTTTTATTCTTGGAATTGCATCTTTAAAAGATACTAATATTGTATCTGCTTTTTTTGATAAAAATTTGATTGCCTTTCCTGGAAATGCATTACTTTCATGTAATAGTGTTGGTATATTATATTTTTTTGCTGCTGTTATAACAGCTCCACAAATATATCCTCCTGTTCCTATTACTATGTCTGGTTTAAACTCTTTTATAATTTTTCTTGCTTCTCCAAATCCTTTTAGTGTTTTTATGTTATTTTTTAAAGTTTGGATTGATATTTTTTTGCTTAGCCCATATGCATTTATTGTTCTTAATTCATAACCTGCTCTTGGGACTAAGTCATTTTCTAATCCTCTTGTTGTTCCTATAAATATGATTTTGGAATCTTTTTGTTTTTCTTTTATTTTATTTGCGATTGCTAATCCAGGATTTATATGTCCTGCCGTTCCTGCTGCTGCTATAATTACTCTCATTTTGCCTCCTTTGTCATTTTGGGGACGCGTCCAAAAATAACAATTTTGTTTATTACTATTTTTTAATATCTCTATAATCTTTTTTTGTCCTATGAAAATTGTCATTTTTGGACGCGTCCCCAAAATGACAAATCTCCTATTTTTTTGCACTTGCTCTTGATATATTCAGCAATACTCCCATCTCGCACAGCAATATAAATAAAGCGGTTCCGCCATAACTAAAGAATGGTAATGGCATTCCAGTTGCTGGCATTGATGATGTTACAACTGCTACATTTATTATTACTTGTATCCCTACTAAAGCTGTTATTCCTATTGCTAATAAACTTCCAAACATGTCTGGTGCTTTCATGGCTATTAATACACCTCTCCAGATAAATACTGCAAATAATATTAATACAATTGCACACCCTATAAATCCTAACTCTTCTCCTAATATTGAAAATATAAAATCATTGTGTGGTTCAGGTATATATAAAAATTTTTGTTTACTTTCGCCTAACCCTGCTCCAAATAAACCTCCTGAACCTATTGCATATAAACTTTGTATTACCTGCCATCCATCTCCTGTTGCATCTTTCCATGGATCTAAAAATGTTACTACTCTTTGTAAACGATATGGTGAGAATGCTACTAATGCTACTATAGCTGGTACTCCAACTGCTAAACCTGTTGCTAAAAAATGCCAAAATTTACATCCTGCTATTATCATCATTATACTGCATATTCCTATTATTACTATTGATGCACTAAAGTGTGGTTCTAATAGTAATAATCCTATTATTGGAGCTAACATAAGTATATGCTTTATAAATCCTTTTCCATATTTGTTTAGTTCATCTCTATTTTTAACTAAAATTCCTGCATAAAAAATAATCATTAACATTTTGACTAATTCTGATGGTTGAATTGATAATGTTTCTGTAAAGTAAATCCATCTTTTTGCCCCATTTATCGTTCTTCCTGCGATTAGAACTAATGCTAGTAATATTAATGCAATCCACCAAGCATGTTTATAAAATTTTTGATAAAATCTATAATCTATTTTTGATATTATCATCATTGCAATTATTCCTAATATTGCAAATATTAATTGTTTTGAAAAGTATGAATAACTATTTCCACTTTCTGATAATGCTGATGGCGAGCTTGCTGATAATAACATTATTAGTCCAATTGAAAGTAAAAGCAAAATAGTTATTATTAGTGTAAAATCTATTGGATTATTTAGAAAACTTGAAAAGCTTTTTTCCTTTTTCTTTTTTGCCATCTAAATTCTTCCCTTCTAAAATCTATATTATCTTTAGTCCTATGACACACAATACTAATGTAATTAAGCTAAATACTATTACCACTTTGTTTTCTTTCCATCCTGATAATTCAAAATGATGGTGTAATGGTGCCATTTTGAAAACTCTTTTTCCTGTTTTTTTGTAATAAGCTACTTGAATTATTACTGATAAAGTCTCTAATACTGGAATTAGTGCTATTACAATTAATAATATTGGCATCTTTAAATATAGTGCTATTGCTGAAATAACACCACCTAGAAGTAGTGAGCCTGTATCCCCCATAAATACTTTGGCTGGATGTAAATTAAACATTAAAAATCCTAATATAGCACCTATAACACAACTTGCAAACACTGATACTTCTGGTATTGCAAAAATCATTCCTATCACTGCTAAGCATGTTATTATAATTGCACTTACACTTGATGATAAACCATCTATTCCATCTGTTAAATTTATTGCATTTGTTGTTGCTAATATAACTATAATAGCAAATGGTATATATAGATATATTGGTAAATCTATATATGTTTTAGCTATTGGTATATATGTCTGTGTATCAAAATGTAATATTTGTAATAGATAAACTACATATGCTACTGAAATTACTAATAGTCCTATCATTTTGTAACTTGGTTTTAGACCTTTTGTATTTTTTAATACTAATTTTTTGAAATCATCTATAAAACCTATTGTTCCAAATCCAATTGATATTAATAGCATTGGTAATAATTTATTGGCAACTTCGTTTTGCCCTGTTGCTGTTAAATAAATATATGCACCTGTAATTACTAATATCATTGTTATTATTATGATTATTCCTCCCATTGTTGGAGTTCCTTGTTTTTTTAAATGTGATTTAGGTCCATCATCCCTTTCTATTTGACCTACTTTTAAATTTTTTAATATTGGTATAATTATTATTCCTAAAATTATTGATGTTATAAATGATGCTATTAATATTGTTGTTTCTGTCTTCAATATTACCAAACCTTTCTTTTAATATATATTCACATATATATTATTTATTATTTTTTCTTTATGTATTTTATTTTTTCTTTTTTTCATCTTCTAGTTGGTCTATAATTTCTCTTACTATAATTCTTTCATCAAATGGATATTTTACACCATTTATTTCTTGATATGGTTCATGACCTTTTCCTGCTAATACTACTATATCTCTTTTTGTCGCCATTTGTATTGCTTCTTTTATAGCTTCTTTTCTATCAACTATTACTTTGTAATTTCCTTTTGTCTTTTTTATTCCTTCTTCAATTTGGTCAACTATTTTTTGTGGATCTTCTGTTCTTGGATTATCTGATGTAATAAATGTATAGTCTGCTATTCTTCCTGAAATTTCACCCATTATTGGTCTTTTTCCTGAGTCTCTATCTCCCCCACATCCAAATACTGATATTACTTTTCCTCTTGTATAACTTTTTACGGCTTGTAAAATATTTTCTAGACTTTCTGGAGAATGGGCATAATCAATCATTATTGGTATTTCTCTTTTATTATCTACTAATTCAGATCTTCCAGGCACTCTAACTTGCGCTAATGCTTCTTTTACAACTTCTGGTGAAACGCCAAATTTTTGTGCAACACAAATAGCGGCTAGTGAATTATATACACTAAATCTTCCTGGTATTCCTGTTTTTACTCTTTCATTTCTATCTGTTATTTTTACTTTAAAATCAACATATGAATTTGTTATTGTTATATCCTTTGCTAATACATTTGCATAATTATCAATTCCATAAGTAACTATATTACTATCTGGAAATAGCCCTGGTATTTTTGCACCATGTAAATCATCTGTATTTACAATTCCATTTTTACACATCTTAAATAATTTTAATTTTGATTCAAAATAATCTTTCATATCTGGATGTTCATTTGGACTTATATGGTCTTCTGAAAAATTAGTAAATACTACATAATCAAATTCACATCCTGTAACTCTATGCAATTTTAAACTTTGTGATGAAACTTCCATCACAACAACTTCTACACCTTCATCTACCATTTTTGCAAATATTTGTTGTAATTCTATGCTTTCTGGTGTTGTTCTGTCACTATCTTTTATTTTTTTACCATTTATATATATTGCTATCGTTCCTATTAATCCAACTTTTTTTCCAGCTCTTTCTAATATTTCTTTTATCATAAATGTTGTTGTTGTTTTTCCTTTTGTTCCTGTTACTCCAATTAGTTTAAATTTTTTTGATGGATTCCCATAAAAATTAGCTGAAGTAATTGCTAATGCCTCTCTTGTATCTTTTGCCATAACTATTGTTATATTATCTATATTTTTTATCTCTTTTAAATCACAGCCTTCTTCTATTAATATTGCTTTTGCTCCGTTTTCTATTGCGTCATTAATAAATTTATGTCCATCTACTGAAAATCCTTTTATCGCTACAAATAAATATCCTTCTTTTATATTCTTAGAATTTCTGTCTAGACCTGCTATATCTATGTCTAAATCTCCTTTTACTTTTAATCCTTCTAATCCTACTAACATATTTTTTAATTTCATATTTTTCAATCCCTTCGATTTTTTAATAAACCATTAAAATAAAATCTTATTTTAATTTTTTTACATTATATAACTAATTGTCAAATTTGTATAGACTTTTTGCTATTTTTTTATTATAAAAATCTCCTCTAATATATAATATTTGGGTGTTCTCTTTTTTATGAATATGAAAAGGGGACGTTCCTTTAATCCCTAAAATTCGGGACATTGGGGACGGACCTTTGGAAATTTGCCATTTCGGGAACGTGTACTAAAAAGTGAATTTTATTTTATAACATTTTTTATTAATTAAAACAAAGTATTATATATAAATTTTCTCAATTACGAATGCGAATGAAAGAATATTATAAATTCTTTAATTATCAAGTAGGAGAATCTCAAACTTGCTTTGAGAAGTGCCTGCTTGATAATTTTAGAATTTATTTGTTCTACAATAGGAAAGTCATCCTTTCCTATTGTAGAAAAGTCGCTACGCTCCAACGGTTGCACACAAATTTCTTTCAGAAATTTGGCGCATGAACAAATTTACGGAAAACCAAAGAAAAAATTTAATATTTAGTAAAAGCAAATGGCTTTCCGATTTGTTCTGTAATGTTAGCCGAGTAATTATTAAAATTTATATATAATACTTTTGTTTAATTAATGTTAAATACTTTTAATAAAATTCACTTTTTAGTACACGTTCCTGAAATGGCAAATTTCCAAAGGTCCGTCCCCAATGTCCCGAATTTTAGGGATTGAAGGAACGTCCCTCACAATATTTGCAACGGTATATTTGTTTTTCTTTATCTGTTAAGATGAATACCTGATCTAACTCTTTTTCAACAGATGTAATACACCTTGGATTTTGACATTTTACTATATTTACAATTTTTTCTGGTTTTGTTACATGGAATTTTTTAATCAATTTATCGTCTTTTACAATATTAATTGTTATGTCTGGATCAATATATCCTAATATATCTAAATCTATATCTATACTTTTATCTATTTTTATAATATCTTTTCTGCCCATTTTTTTACTTTTTGCATTTGTTATTATTGCTACTGAACATTCTAATTCTTGTAGATTTAATGCTTCATATATTTCCATGCCTTTTTTTGCTTTAATATGGTCTATTACTATACCATTTTTTATACTATCTATATTCATTTATTTTACCTCCAACATTTTCAATATTAATGCCATTCTAATATATTTTCCATATTCTACTTGTCTAAAATATGCTGCTCTAGGGTCATCATCTACATCTATAGATATTTCATTTACTCTTGGTAATGGATGCATTATACATAAATCCTTTTTAGCTTTTTCTAATTTTTCTTTGTTCAATATATAATAATCTTTTAATCTGATATAATCTTCTTCATTGAAAAATCTTTCTTTTTGAACTCTTGTCATGTATAAAATGTCTAGTTTATCCATATATTCTTCTATATCTTTAGTTTCTATAAATTCTATATTGTTTTTTTCTAATACATCTTCTTTTAAATATTCTGGTATTTTTAATTCATCAGGTGAGATTAATACAAATTTTATATTTTTATATCTACTCATTGCTGTTATAAGAGAGTGTACTGTTCTTCCAAATTTTAAGTCTCCGCAAAGTCCTATTGTTAGGTCTTCTAGTCTTCCTTTTTCACATTTTATTGTTAATAAATCTGTTAGTGTTTGTGTTGGATGGTTATGTCCTCCATCTCCTGCATTGATTATAGGTACTACTGATTTTTCTGCTGCTACTAATGGTGCTCCTTCTTTTGGGTGCCTCATTGCTATTATATCTACATAGCATCCTACTGTTCTTATTGTGTCTGCTACACTTTCTCCTTTTGCTGTTGAACTTGAACTTGCTGATGAAAATCCTAATACATTTCCTCCTAAATCCATCATTGCCGCTTCAAAACTTAGTCTTGTTCTTGTACTTGGTTCAAAAAATAAAGTAGCTAATTTCTTACCATCACATTTATGAGAATATTTCTCTTTGTTCTGGATAATGTCTTTAGCTACTTTAATTAGTTCTTCAATTTCTTCTACATTTAAATCTTTGATATCAATTAGATTTTTCATTTCTCTTTTTCCTTTCATAAAATAGATTTAATCTATTTTTATCAAAAAAGGATCTTTTTTGTCAAGTGTTTTTAATTTCTTTTATTAAAATATCGCTTATTATTTTTATGGCGAACTCATTATTATATGTTTGATTTTTTGCTTTTAGAGATTTTTTTATACATTCTTCTAAATCATTAATATTATTACACCTCTGTATATACTCTAAGTTTTTAAGCCACTCATAAGATTCTATTATTTTATGTGTAAGACTACTAAATACTACACAAGGTGTTTGAGTAATTGCTGAAAATATCATGCCATGAAGTCTATCTGTTATAACTAATTCTGAAGTTTGAAATTCTTCGAGCTTGTTTTTTATCATTTGTTTCCTTATTGTTTTAGGTACATTTTGTATTCCTTTTGACTCCATATGCATATCACTAATTTTATAAGATTCAAAGTTTTCTTTTACATATTTTATTATTGATTTTTTTGTTTTTTCTTCTAATGTCTTTTCCTTATCTTGTCTAAGCATTAAGAGTACACCATCTCTTTTTAGATTACTATCTTCTTTTAAAGTCATAACTATATCTGGTGTTAAATAAATTTTAGCATTATAAAAATGTTTTTTTATAAAATCAAATGACTTTTTTTCTCTTGCCATTATAATTAGATTTTTGTGTGTATTATATATTTTTTTGGAAATTTTTAATTCCTCTTCATTGTCAAAATATGCTGTTTGAGGAAAAATGATAATTTTATTATTAGGAAATGCAGATATAACTTCTCTTCTTCCTTTTTCTGGTACTACATATGTATCACCTATATTTCCTCCTCCATGCAATAAAATTATATCATCATTTTTTATATATTTTTTTACTTTCTTAGCACAAATATCTAATTTTTCTTCTGGCATTATATATAATTTTCTATTTGGAAATAATTTTCGAATCATTTTCTCTTCAGCATAAGCTATAGCTAAATCTCCAACATTTGCATGATGTGGTACTCCCATAAGTATAATGTTCATATAACTACACCTCTCTATTGTCTATTCTATTTTTTCTATTATTTCAGATAAATATTTACTATCATTTATATTAACTGTAATATTTCCTCCAGCAACTTCATTTGTATATTTATTATCTATTTTCTCTCTTTTGTTTACATTTCTTTTATACCATTCATATTCTATATCAAAATGTCCCATATCTAAGGCTTGATATCCTTCTTTTGCTAAATCATATGCCAATACTGTAGCTGTAGGTCCTAATGCCAACAATATTAAATTTTCTTTTGATTCTTGTTTTACTCTGTTTAATACTTCATCATATTTACCAAAAGCATTTTCTGAAGGACATATAATTCTTTTTACTGATTTACATTTAGATAGTAAATCATTTCCAACTCCTACTCTAGTTTGAGCTCCTTCACAAATTATAATATCTCTTCCTTCCCATATCTTTTTAAGCATTGAAAAGTATTTTCCTGTATTACTTCTATCTTTGTATCTAATATAAAGTCTTGTTAAATTTGCTGTAACATATTCCATTTCTTCATTAATATATTTCATCCATATTTTTCTTGTTCTAGTCATATTATCAATCCAAAATATTTCACTTTCTTCTGTCAAATTTTCAAATTTATTAATAACATCTGGTATTCCTATTAAGCAAAATTTTTGTTTACTACTTAAAATTTTCTTTAATCTATTTGATAATCTTTCATCATATGATTGAAATCTTAAGTTTTTACCAAGTATTAAGTCTAATTCTCCATCTCCAAATCGTGCAATAGATTTTTTCTCTATAAAAATTTTATTTATAGAATCTTCTATATTTAGAATTTTTATTTTATTTTGTTTCATTTCTTTCAATAATTTTTCTTTTTTATTCATTAATTCTTTATCCATTTTTACTCACATTCCTTCCTAAGTCACAAATTTGGTTGGAAAAGAATTAAATTTTATTCTTTTTACCTTCCATCTGAAAACATCAAATCTTTTATTTGATTTCTTATTTCAGATTTTTCTGAAATACTTAATTGTTTTTTTGATAGTCTAATTTCATCAAATTCTTCTTTCATTTCATTTAATTTTTTGTCTATTAAAAATTCTTCTCTATGTTTTTTTCTATTTTGTATCATTTGTTTTCTTCCTATATCAGTTAATTTTTGATTTATATATTCTTGATTTTCTTCAATTACCATTTGTTTATATTCATCATCTGAATGTTCTGCTTCTCCTTCTTCTATATCTTTATATTTCAATTTATTTGCTTGAGTTTTTAATTGTTTTTCTTTTATTTTTTGCATTTCTTCTTGAGTTATTGGTTCAATTCCATAACCTTCTCCTTTTATTATTCTTTCTCTTACTAATGACATATATCTTTGTTTTAATTGTGCATCGTCCATCCTACATATATACGTAATTACTTTTTCCATTATTGAACTATCTTCGTTATATTTGTCTTTTTCTAAAGTAATTTTTATTAAATTATTTTCTTCTTTTTCCATTATAGGATGTATTTTTCTTAATGTTATTTCTTGTATTTCTTCTGGATGCTCTAAATAATATTGTATTACCTTTTCCATCATTAATGTTATTCTTTCTACATTTTCATCTATTACTAGTCCTGTTTTTCCATCAACATCTACTACTGACACAACTCCTATATATGATTTTATAAATTTTTTTATTATTTCTAAACCATCCATTGTATCATATATTTTTCCTTCTTTTATTGCCCCATTTATAATCATATTTATCAATTCTTTTACTCTTTCATCAAATTCTTTTTGTGTTAATTGTTTAGCTTCTTTTTCCATTTTATCTGAATTAATAAATTCTTTTACCTCTTCATAATCACTATTCATATATTCTATTTTGTCTACCTGTCTTACAACTTGAGCTTCTAAATAGTTTGGTATTAAATTTTCATTCACCCTACTAGTGCTATGTGCAAGTATTCCATCTACTATCCTTTGTATATTAACTAATTCTAAATCTATATCATTTTCTTTTGCTAAATAATACATAAGTTCTGCACTTTTTTCATTATGTTCAAAACTTATTTTTCCTTTATAATCTTTTAGATGTCCTTGTGCTCTTTCATATTTTTCTCCAAATATTTTCTCTCTTTTTTCCATAATTTTTGATATTTCACTAGGTTTGAATTTATATTTTCTAACATTACTATTTAGTATTCTTTCACCTAAATGTCCATATGGACTGTGTCCTATATCATGTCCTAGTGAAACTATATCTGAA
>CALXXK010000040.1 GCA_944392675.1 uncultured Clostridia bacterium | reverse complement strand
ACAATTACAAACGAAAAAGAAGTAATGTGTGCATTAGCAATATTTTTGATAATCTTATTATTTACAAAAACCAAAATTAGATTGACAGATTTATTTATGTTAAGCGGACTAACATATTTAATGCTATCAGCAAGAAGGCAGGTAGCCATATTTGGAATAATATGTTCAATCATATTAAATAGAATAATAATGAATTTTTCAGAAATCTATAAATTTGATATAGAAAAAAAAGCTTTAAAAATAGCAACAGGAAAAATAGGAATGATTTTAATTTCTATTATAATGCTTATTTTTAGCTGGTATATGGTAAAAGATAAACTTGATGATACATTTGTAGATGAAACAGCATATCCAGTAAAAGCATGTGATTTTATATTAGAAAACATAGATTTAGGTGAAGCAAGATTTTATAATGAATACAATTATGGAAGTTATATGTTATTTAGAGGAATACCAGTATTTATAGATTCAAGAGCTGACTTATATGCTCCAGAATTTAATGGAAAAAATGAAGATATATTTTCTGATTTTATAAATACATCAGGAATAGGAACTTTTTATGAAGATACATTTGACAAATATAATATAACACATATAATTACTTATAAAAATTCAAAAATGAATATGATAATTACTAAAACAAATGACCCCAAATGCAAATTACTGTATGTAGACGACTATTTTGCAGTATATGAAAGAGTGAATACAGAAGAATAATGAATAGTAACAATAAATCACATAAAAAGAAAAAATATTTAGTGATAATTTTCAAAAGTATTAGATTTAACATAAAGTTAGACAAAATTATTAGATTTATCATAAAATGAGAAAGGAATGGAATTTATTTTGAGAAAATTCATAGTAAAAGAAGGAGAACAAAATAAAAGAATAGACGCTTATCTATCAGAAAAAAATGAAGATATCTCAAGAGTAGCTATACAAAGACTAATAGAACATCAAAAAATATTAGTAAATGGAAAAAAGATAAAGCCATCATATAAAGTTCAAGAAAATGATAAAATAACCTTAGAAGAAGAAAAACCAAAAGAGATATCTCTAAAAGCACAAAATATACCATTAGATATAATATATGAAGATAATGATATTATAGCTGTAAATAAACCAAAAGGGATGGTAGTTCATCCAGCAAATGGCAATCCAGATGGAACATTGGTTAATGCCATAATGGCAATATGCAAAGATTCATTATCAGGAATAGGTGGAGAGATAAGACCAGGAATAGTCCATAGATTAGATAAGGATACATCTGGAATAATAGTAATCGCAAAAAATGATAAAGCACACATAAACCTTAGTGAACAAATAAAAAATCATGAGGTAAAGAAAACATATATTGCACTAGTAAGAGGAATAGTAAAAGCAAATGAAGCCACAATAAATATGCCAATAGGTAGAAGTGAAAAAGACAGAAAAAAAATGGCAGTTACCAAAAAAGGAAAAGAAGCAATAACACATTTTAAAGTATTAAAAAGATACCCAGAAGAAAACTGTACACTATTAGAAGTAAACATAGAAACAGGAAGAACACACCAAATAAGAGTACACTTAGCACAAATAGGACATCCATGTATAGGCGATGAAGTATATTCAAGTGGCAAAAACAAATGGGGAATAAAAGGACAAGCATTACATGCGAAAAGTTTAGAATTCAAACATCCTATAACAGGGAAAAAAATGAAATTAGAAGCACCAATAATAGGGAATTTGGGGACGGGGCTTAAATTCCCTAATATGGATTGAGGGACGTTCCTTTGATCCCTAATATTAGGGATTAAAGGAACGTCCCCTAAGAAAGGAAAAAGATGGAAGAAATAAGATTACAAAAATATATAGCTGATTGTGGTATAACATCAAGAAGAAAAGCAGAAGAATTAATTAAACAAGGAAAAATAAAAGTAAATGGAAAAGTAATAACAGAATTAGGAACAAAAATAAACCCTAAAGAAGATATTGTTTTATATAATAATAAAGAAATAAAAAATAAAGAAAAATATGTATATATTTTATTAAATAAACCTATTGGTTATGTAACAACAGTGAAAGACCAATTTAACAGAGATTCAGTATTAGATTTGGTAAAAGTAAAAGAAAGAATTGTGCCAGTAGGAAGATTAGATATGTATACATCTGGTGCTCTAATACTAACAAATGACGGAGATTTTGTATACAAAGTAACACATCCGAAACATGAAATAGATAAAACATATACAGTAACAATTAAAGGAATAGTTACAAATGAAGAGGTTGAAAGATTACGAAAGGGTGTACAAATAGAAGAAAAACAAAATTTAGGAAATCAAAAAACATATATAACTAAGCCAGCAAAAGTAAAAATATTAAAAATAGACAAAGAAAAAAATCAATCAAGACTAGAAATAATAATACATGAGGGGAAAAATAGACAAGTAAGAAAAATGTGTGAAGCTATAAATCATAAGGTACTTGCATTGCATAGGAGTGAAATCGCGGGGATTGGAGTTAAAGATTTAGAACTTGGAAAATGGCGTTATTTAAAAGATAATGAAATTAAAAAGTTAACTTGCAATATATAAGGAGACTTTACTAATAAATGGTGATATAACAATGGAAAATAGTGAAAAATTAAAAAATATTTTATTTCTAATTAGTGCATTGGTATATAATTTTACAATAGGCTTTTTTAGTTTTTTGATTTTTTTAGGCATATCTTGGTTAATGATGAATTATAAAAATTATATTGAGATTACAATAATTCTAATATTTATAATTTTATTAATTCCACTAAATATTTATTTAAAGAGGAAATCAAAAATAAATATTATTATATATTTTATTTTAAATATTTTATCATATATATTGGGGTATGGATTATATATTTTTATAACTTAAAATTATGTGTAATTATATTATTTTTATATAAAAATAAATGATGATCGTCAATTTGCCTTGGAAATTAAAATATATTTATAAATTCAATAAAATTGTAGACAAAATAAAAAGAATATTGTAGAATAAGTACTATAGGAAATGATAGTTAGCGGATGTGGTTTTGCCACCAATTTTACGATTCTTCGTAGGAAGGGTGGTGATGTTTATGGTTAAAGTAATACTATTTTTAATAATAGCATTAATGTTATCTTTAACATTAAACGTTGCCTTGACAGCAGTTCTTTATAAGAACTGGGTTGATAAGCAACTACATAAATAATAAAAAATAAACCATTCTGCTATGCCGAGCTAATGGTTTATTAAAACTATATCTTGGCAAAACCACGTTTGTGGATTTGTCATTTCCTATATTTATTATAATCCACTTATGGTTAAAAAGTCAATAAATATGGAAAATTTTATACTAAAGTTATAAAAAATCAGATACTATTTAGCCATAGTACCAGGAGCTGAATAGTAACAGATGAATAGATAATACTAAACTTTTTATTTAAAAACCTTGAAAAAAGCGAAATAGAAATGTATAATAATAGAAAACATAAGAAAAAAGGAGAAAATCACAAATGAACTCATTAAAATTTAAACCAGAAGGGTGGAATAATGAAATATCAAAAATAAATTTTGCAGATCTAAATAAATGCATAGAAAATAATGAAATAATGCAAGGTTTAGTAAAAAGATGTGACAAAAATTATAATTTATATGTGAATTTAGAAAATGGATTAACAGGAATAATGCCAAGAGAAGAAATTGAAGCAATAAATCTACAAGAAAATAACTTACCAAAAGAAAATATATGTATAGGAAAAGTACACAAATTTGTACAATTTAAAATTAAAGAAATAAAAAATGACAATACAGTAATAATATCAAGAAAGGATGTACAAAAAGAAGCTCTAGACTGGGTTAAAAATGATTTAGCGGTAGGACAAAAGGTACAAGGAATAGTTAAAAGCATAAAACCATATGGAGCTTTTATAGAAATAGGTGGAGGAGTAGTAGGTCTTGCACATATAGAAGATTTATCAATAGCGAGAATTAAATCACCATATGAAAGATTAAAAATTGGACAAAAAGTAAAAGTTGTGATAAAATCTATAGATAAACAAAAAGGAAAAGTAATATTATCTCATAAGGAATTGTTAGGAAGTTGGGAAGAGAATGCAAAAAAATTTGAGCAAGGAATGAAAACTTATGGTATAATAAGAGAAACAGAAAAAAATAAAAATGGAATTTTCATAGAGCTTAATCCTAACTTAGTTGGAATGGCAGAATATCAAGAAGGATTAGAATATGGAGAAAAAGTTAGTGTGTACATAAGAAAAATAGATGAAGAAAAAAAGAAGATAAAGCTAAATATTTTATAATGCTAAAAAAATTTAATGTTGTTTTATAATTTTAAATTATAGATATTTCTAAATTTAAGGGGGAATTAAATATGGTTGAAGATAGCCAAATTAAAGCACAAGTATCACCATTTGCAATCAGAGAAGGAGAAATAAAAACTTTCGATGGTAAAGATGGATATGTTTCAATGAACCAAATAGTACACAAGATAAATATAGGACATATAAATGAGATTCATTTTGCAATATTAGAATTGGTAAATGAATTTGAATTTATTACATCAAGACAATTATATCAAATGCTTGAAATAAAAGGATTTGATCCTAAATCACAAGATAAATTAAATAACAAATTGGACCAACTTGTAAAGTCTAAAATTTTAACAAGATATTATTTTACTTCTGATGAAGGTAAAGGAATATATAGAATATATTGTTTAGAAAAGATGGGAAAATATTTGCTAAACTCAAAAGAAATTGAATGTAAATGGCAACCATCAGACAATACAAAACCAGTACCAATGATTAAAAAGAGATTAGCAGGAAATCAAACATTAATAGCATATTTAAGAAAAGTAAAAGCTTTTGATAGTTATATAGTAAAACCAGCAATAACAGCAAAAGTCGCAGGAAAATTATTTAAAGCAACAGGAGGAGCTGTAAAACTTACAAAAAATAAAAAATCAATACAATTTTTATTTGAAGTAGTAAGAAGAGAACAAGATTGGCAAAAGAAAATAGTAGACAAAATGAAATTATATAAAGATTTTTATGAAAATTTTGTACCAGGAGATTCAGGATTTTCAAGTATGCCACAATTAATATTGATTTGTGAAGATGAAAAACATATGGCTGAAACATTTAAGGAAATTGTGACTAATCAAGTGGAAATACCTCAAATAAAATTGTATTTTACAACTGATTTAAGACAAAATGAAGAAACATTGGAAAATACGTTAGTAGAATTTAAATTAGTTGATGGAAAATATAAAATGGAAAATATTGAGTTAAAATTGTTGGGAATGTAAATTATTAAAAACTCCTAAGCAATGCCTAGGAGTTTTTTTGCTCTTTGTACATCTTTATTAGTGGCCTGTTTTATGCCATCCAATTCATACTTATAACCTAACTTAGTCCATTTATGTTTTCCTAAATTATGATAAGGAAGAATTTCAATTTTTTTAACATTATTCAAAGTAGACAAAAAGTCTCTTAATTTAATCAAATCCTTTTCATCATCAGTATATCCAGGAATCAAAACTTGTCTAATCCAAACAGGAATATTATTATCACTTAAATATCTGGCAAAAGCTAATTCTAATTTATTAGAAAAGCCAACTAAATCTTTACATTTTTCATCATCTATATGTTTAATATCTAACAATACTAAATCTGTTAAACTTAACAATTTTTTAATATCATCAGTTAAAGAAACCATACCAGAGGTGTCAATACAAGTATGAATTCCTTCTTTTTTTAATTTAGTAAAAAGTTCTATCAAAAAATTTACTTGCAATAAAGGCTCACCGCCAGTAACAGTAACACCACCATTAGGATGAATATAATTTTTATAACGCATAATTTTATTAAAAATATCATCTAATGATGCATAATTTCCACCTTTAATATCCCAAGTATCTCTATTATGACAATACTTACATTTTAAATGACATCCCTGAAGAAATAAAACGAATCTAATTCCAGGACCATCCACAGTTCCAAAAGATTCAATTGAATGAATCTTTGCATAATATTTTAAATCATAATCCATAATCAAAATTATAATAGGGAAAAAAGGGACGCCCTCTTTTTTCCCTATTATGTCTCCTTATTCTTAATTTTATTGCTATTTATATTTATTTATACTATTTCATTACATTATAAATAGGGAAAAAAAAGGGCGTCCCCTTTTTCCCTATATTCTTTCATGAATTGTTCTGTTTATTACATCTAATTGTTGTTCTCTAGTTAATTTTGTAAAGTGTACAGCATATCCAGAAACTCTAATAGTTAATTGTGGATATTTTTCTGGATGTTCCATTGCATCTTCTAACAATTTTCTATCAAATACATTTACATTTATGTGATGTCCAGTTTGAGCAAAATATCCATCTAACATATTTACAAGATTTGTTACTCTTTCATCTTCTGTTTTACCAAGTGTTCCTGGTGTGATTGAGAATGTGAAAGATATTCCATCTTCAGCAGAGTCAAAAGGTAATTTTGCTATTGAATTCATTACTGCTAAAGCACCATTTGTATCTCTTCCATGTAGAGGGTTAGCTCCTGGTCCAAAAGGTTGTCCAGCTCTTCTACCATCAGGTGTATTTCCTGTAGCTTTACCATAAACAACATTTGATGTTATTGTTAATATAGATAAAGTATGTTTAGAATGTCTATAAGTTTGATATTTTCTTAATTTATTCATAAAAGTTTTTACAACATTTACAGCTATTTCATCTACTCTGTCATCATCATTACCAAATTTAGGAAAATCTCCTTCAACTTGATAATCAACTGCTAATCCATTAGCATCTCTTATTACTTTTACTTTAGCATATTTGATAGCAGATAAAGAGTCAGCAACAACTGATAAACCAGCTATACCACATGCCATAGTTCTTATAATTTCTCTATCATGAAGTGCCATTTCAATTGCTTCATATGAATATTTATCATGCATATAATGAATTATATTTAAAGCTTTTATATAAATTTTTGCAACATAATCCATCATTTGTTCAAATTTTCTCACTACTTCATCATAATCTAAATATTCAGAACGAATTGGTTCAAATTCTGGAGTTACTTGTTTAAATGTTTTTTCATCTTTTCCACCATTAATAGCATATAATAATGTTTTTGCAAGATTTGCTCTAGCACCAAAGAATTGCATTTGTTTACCGATTTTCATAGGAGATACACAACAAGCAATTCCATAATCATCACCTAAAGTTTCTCTCATTAAATCATCATTCTCATATTGAATAGATGAAGTTTTTACAGATAAATCTGTAGTATATCTTTTAAATCCTTCTGGTAATCTAGTAGACCAAAGAACTGTTAAGTTTGGCTCAGGTGCTGGACCTAAATTTTCTAATGTGTGTAAAATTCTAAATGAATTTTTAGTAACTAAAGTTCTACCATCAATTCCCATTCCACCAATACTTTCTGTTACCCAAACAGGATCACCACTGAATAATTCATTATACTCAGGAGTTCTTAAAAAACGAACCAATCTTAATTTCATAACAAAATGATCCATTATTTCTTGGACTGCTTCTTCTGTTATAGTACCATTTTTTAAATCTCTTTCAAAATAAATATCTAAAAATGTAGAAGTTCTACCAATACTCATTGCTGCACCATTTTGATCTTTAATAGCACCCAAATAACCAAAATATAGCCATTGAACAGCTTCTTTACTGTTATTTGCAGGTTTAGAGATATCAAATCCGTATTTAGAAGCCATAACCTTTAGTTCGTTTAAAGCTTTTATTTGTTCATCAGTTTCTTCTCTTTGACGAATAACATCTTCTGTCATTTCATTAGCATCTAGTATTTCTAAGTCTTTTTTCTTTTCTTCAATTAAAACATCAACACCATAAAGAGCAACTCTTCTATAATCTCCAATAATTCTTCCTCTACCATAACCATCAGGAAGACCTGTTATTAAATGAGAACTTCTTGCAGCTCTTATATCTGGTGTATAAGCACTAAATACACCATCATTATGTGTTTTTCTATATTTATGAAAAATTTCATCTACTTCTGGATCAACTTTTCTTCCATAAGCTTCACAAGATTTTTCAACTATTCTAATTCCTCCAAAAGGCATAATAGCTCTTTTTAAAGGTTTGTCTGTTTGAAGACCAACAATAGTTTCTAAATCTTTATCGATATATCCAGCATCATGGCTAGAAACAGTTGATACAGTTTTTGTGTCTATATCTAAAACTCCACCTTCAGCATCATGTTCCTTTTTATATAATTCTAAAACTTCATCCCATAATTTTTTAGTTTTTTCAGTTGGACCGGCCAAAAAGCTAGAATCACCTTCATATGGTGTATAATTTTTTTGAATAAAATTTCTAACATTTATTTCGTTTTGCCAATCACCTTTTTCAAAACCATTCCATTGATTAAATTTCATAAACTACCTCCTAAAATATTTATTATTATTATTTACAATTTTCCCATATAATATAATAGCATAAGAAAAAAATAATATCAATGATATATTATCAATAATTTATGTTTATAACTGTTGCTTTTGCAACACAAAATAAAAGTTAATTTTTGTTTCAAAGTATTTTAATATAATAAACATAAAAAAATAAGATTAGATTTTTAGAAAAATCAAACAAAAAAGATTTTATACTTAGTTTAAAACCAATTATAAAATCTTTATAACTTAATAAAATTTTCCACAAAACTCTATTAATAGAAAATCTAATAATAATTAAATTATTCATTATTTGCTATTGTTTTAGCAACATTATAAATAAGTTTTTGCTTTTCTGGTGAACATGATTTTAATAATTCTGCAAATTCTTGTTCAAGATAATTGTTAGAATTACTAGAAGCACCATTTAATATATATCCCTCAGAAACATCAAGTAATCTGCAAAGTTGATTTAATCTTTTTAGATTAATATGAGAGTTACCTCTTTCAACCCTACTTAAGAATGCAACAGAAATATCAATTTTTTCTGCTAAATCCTCTTGAGTTAAATTTTTTGCTAATCTTGCTTGTTTAATTCTTTGTCCAATAATAGTATAATCTAAAGCCATTTTTTATCACCTTCCTATTCTTCGTTAACAATATAGCATTTTATGGTTTAAATTTACAGAAACTATCAAATGCAATTCTAACCTATAGGTTATATTATAAAACAAAAATTAAAAAAATTCAACAATATTTAGAAAATAAAATTTAAATGATGTAAAAAATTGTTACTATTCAACCTTTAGTACTAAGGGCTGAATAGTAACAAAAAATTGCAACAAACATACTATAAAAACAAGTCTACATAATGAAAAAAAGAGGAATTTCAAGAAAAACTGAGCATAAAGGAGAAAAAATTGGTAAATTTAGAAGAAAAAACCAATAATTTATGGAAAAGTAAACAAATAAATCTAAAATATGTATACATAATTTGATTTTTGGAAGAATATATAGTATAATAAACAACAGTCGCGTTTAAAAAACAAGTAAAGGAGAGTGGATATATATTTTAAAGAAAAAACTAAAATTCTATACAAAAGAAACTTTTAAGTTTTTAAACTTTATAATAATAGCTTTGGGTTTTATAATCGCGATTATATTAATAAAATATAAACCAATATATAAAGTGAGTATTTCTGGAAAAGAAGTAGGATATATACAAAGTAAAGAAGCATTTGAAGAGAGCATAAAAGAAGACATAACAAATAGTACAGATAAAAATATTGATTATTTTGATATAAAAATAACTCCAGAATATGAATTAAAACTAGTAAACAAAGAACTTAAGACAAATGAACAAGAAATAAGTAAATTGCTAGAAGAAAATGTAGATATAACATATAAATACTATGAAATAGCTTTAAACAATAATACAATAGAATGTGTAAACACAATAGAAGAAGCAGAAGAATTAGTAAATAAAGTAAAAGAAGAAAATAAAGAAGAATTAGATTTAAGTATTGTAGAAAAATATACAAATGAAGAACAAGAAGTAAAAACAACAGGAATAGAAATTGCTGAAACTGCAATACAAGAAAAAATTAATACTCAATTGGAAGAAGAAAAAAAGAAAAAAGAACAAGAAGAGTGGTATAATTCTTTACCAAGTATTAATGGAATAAAACTTGCAGTAACACCAATAACAGGAACAATAACATCAAGATATGGTGTAAGTAGTAGTATCAGAAGTTCAGATCATACTGGATTAGATATTGCAGCAAAATCCGGAACACCTATAAAAGTTGTAGCAGATGGAACAGTTACATGTGCAAGTTATAAAGGATCATATGGAAATATTGTAAAAATAGACCATGGAAATGGATTTGAAACTTGGTACGCACATACAAGCAAAATGTATGTTAGCGTCGGACAACAAGTAAAAACAGGAGATGTAATAGCAGCAGTAGGTTCAACAGGAAACTCAACAGGACCACATTTACATTTTGAAATAAGAATAGATGGCGAGCATGTAAATCCGCAAAAATATTTATATAGAGGGGACGTTCCTTAAATCCCGAAAATTAGGGACAATGGGGACGGACCTCCCAAATTAAAAGAACCATTTCCCCCTTGGATAACCCCAATTTATCCTCAAATATATGATTTTGAATGTGATTGAAATAATTTTAGAAATTCTTTATTAATTTTTTGGAAAATGTTCGCGTCGAGCTTTAGCTCGGACTAAGTGAAAGGGTGCCAAAAAATTAATTTAGAATTTTTTAAATTATGTATTGAACCGAAAAATCATATATTTGAGGATAAATTGGGGTTATCCAAGGGGGAAATGGTTCTTTTAATTTGGGAGGTCCGTCCCCATTGTCCCTAATTTTCGGGATTTAAGGAACGTCCCCTTTTAAAACTCTTGACAAAAAATCCTAATAATATATAATATAAATGGTTAAACTAATGAAAACGAAAAAATAGGAGGTACTTATGACAGAAGTAAGTTCAGAAGAGGTAAAAAGAATAGAACAAATGATAAATGAATTAGTAGAAAGAGCGAAAATAGCATCTAAAGAGTATTTAAATTTAGACCAAGATACTGTAGATAATATAACTAAAGCTATGTCTATGGCAGGACTAGAACATCATATGGAATTAGCTAAAATGGCAGTTGAAGAAACAGGTCGTGGAATATATGAAGATAAAATAACAAAAAACATGTTTGCAACAGAATATATTTATCACAGCATAAAATATGAAAAAACAGTTGGAATAATAAATGAAAATGA
>CALXXK010000039.1 GCA_944392675.1 uncultured Clostridia bacterium | reverse complement strand
AAAAACAAAAATATAAAAGTAGAATTAACTTTTGCAAAAAAAGTATAAAATTTGGAACAAAAGAGTATACATAACAATGGAAAAATTGAAGATAAGAATGTAGTAATATCAAAGGTTGCAGAGAAAAAGTGGTACATAGCCATAACTGAAAATCATACAGTTAATCATAAAAGTATGCCAGACTTAACAGAAAGTGAAATAAATCAAGAAGTAATGAAATTACATCAAACAATAAAAGAAAAATTCGGATATGAAATGAAATACATAAGACCACCCAAAGGAGAATTCAGTGAAAGAACACTAAAAATCACAAATTCATTAGGATATAAAACAGTAATGTGGTCATTTGCATATGAAGATTGGAACGAAAATAATCAGCCAGACAAAGAAAAAGCAAAGAAAAAGATTTTAGACAATATTCATAATGGAGAAATAATGTTATTACATGGAAACTCAAAAACAAACACAGATATATTAGATTCAATAATAAAAGAAGCAAAAAATATGGGATATAAGTTTAAAAGCCTAGATGAGTTTAAATAGGTAAGGTATTAAGGTTGAAATTTAATTCTTTTCAACAAAATTAGTGCCTTAGAGAGGAATGAGATTAAATATGAAGAAAAAAAATCTAAAAAGACTAGATAAAATTTTGGAATTACCAAAAGAAGTATATTCAAACATTCCCAAAATAATAATAACTGGATTTGATGAAATGATTATCGAAAATTTTAAAGGCATCTTAGAATATGAAGAATTTTTTGTAAGAATTAATACACATATTGGAATAGTAAGCATAAATGGTTATGAATTAAACTTAGAGAATATGACTGATGATGATATAAAAATTACTGGAAAAATAGAAAGTATTGACATTGAGAGAACGATAGATTAAGAGGTATGATATGTTTATAAAAATAATTTTTAATTATATAATTGGATATTTAAGAATCTCAATAGAAGGATACTATATTGAAAGATTTATAAATATATGTAAAAACAATAAAATAGGAATTTGGAATTTAAAAAGAGATAAAGAAATAAATTTAAAATTTAATGTAGGGATAAGAGATTTTAAAGAAATATGTAAAATAACTAAAAAAACTAGATGTAAAGTAAAAATTGAAAGAAAAAAAGGTTTACCTTTTTTGTTACACAGATATAAAAAAAGAAAGATCTTTGTTTTGTTATTAATAATAATAGTAGCATTAATAATGTTATCCTCAAATTTTGTATGGAATGTGGAAATTACTGAAGAAAGTAACAATGTATTAGAAAATATAGAACAAGATTTAAAAGAAGCTGGACTAGAAACAGGAAAACTAAAATCAAAGATTAATACAAAGGAAATTATAAATAAAATTAGGCTAGAACGAGAAGATATTGCATGGATGGGAATTGAATTAAAGGGAACTAATGCAATTGTAAAAGTAGTAAAAGCCGATAAAAAGCCAGAAATAATAGATGAAGAAGAATATTGTAATATAGTATCTGATAAAGAAGGAATAATAACTAAAATTAATGCACAATCAGGTACTGCAAATGTAAAAGTAGGAGATACAATAAAGCAAGGAGATGTCTTAATAAATGGATGGATGGAAGGAAAATATACAGGGATTAGGTATGTACATGCAAAAGGAGAGATAGAAGCAAAAGTATGGCATACTAAGCATAAAAAAATTCTATACAATACTACGGAAAGAAGAGAAACAGGGAATATTGAAGAAAAATATCAAATTAAATTTAATAATTTTAAAATAAATTTGTATAAAACTCTTTCAAAATTTGAAATTTATGATACAATAGAAACAGAGAATAAATTCAAAATATTTTCAGATTTTTATTTACCAATTTCTATAAATAAAATTACTAATAAAGAAGTAGAAGAAGTACAAAAAAAATACAGTTTAGAAGAAGCAAAAAACATAGGGATACAAGAACTAGAAGAGGAATTAGACAAAGAAATTGAGGATAAAGATAAAATAGTTAATAAAACTATCAATACATATGAAAGTGAAGTTGGGGTTGATGTTTACGTTACATATGAAGTATTAGAAAACATAGGGACAAATGAAAAAATTGTATTTTGAAGGGATGGTAAGTATGGAAGAAAGAAGCTTAAGAATTACAGGTACAGACAAAACATTTTTTAATAAAATAACAAGTACATTAACAAAAATGTTAATACCTACAAAAATAGGGATTAATGGAATGTTAATTTCAATAAAAAGAAATAGTTTAATAAAAGCATATGAAAATTATCAAAATGAAAATGGTAATTATAATAAAGATGAATTGTCAAAAAAATATGATTCAGCATATGAAACATATTTAGAGGCTTTAGATAAATATGTAATAAATTCTATATACAACAAAGTAAAAAATAATACAACTTCAGAGTTTGAAAAAAATGCATTATCAAGATATTACGAAGTTACAAGCTTAAAAGAAAATGAATATGTAGAATATAAATATAGAAAACAAAAATATTTGTTAGAGCTTGATTATGAAGGAATAAAAGTATCTGGAAAAGTTAAACTTTTGGATAAATATAATAAATTCTATATAAATAAAATGGATAATTTATATAAATCAATACTAAAAAATTATTCAATAAAATTGGCTGATACAATAAATGTATATGATTCTACAAAAGATTGGATTTATACTAAAATATTTTATACATTAGAAGAATATATACAAAATATATTATCATTAAAAATAGAAAACAATATAGATGATAATTTAAAAAATGTTGTATCAGATTATGAAAAATATGAAACATATACAGTAGGAAAATTAGATGCAAAAGATAACATAGAAAAGAATATGTTATTATTAGGAGTAAGTAGAAAATTATTTACACATAGTTTACCACTAATAGTAGCAGAACAATGTTATGAAAAACTTTTAAAAGATGCTAGAGTTTTAGTACAAGATACAAAAATAGCAACAAAAAGAGAAAGAGCATATTCAATGTTAATCAACTTAATGGAAGATTATAATGTAAAATTATTATCTACAAAAGTGTATTGGGAATCACAAAAGCAAAAAGATGAATATAAAAAATTCTGGAATAAATATAAAGAAATACTAAAATTAAAAGAAACAGATTTTATTGAATATGTAAAACAAAAAGAAGTTTTATTTATAAAAGAAGATTTAAAGAAAATACACTCAAGCAAAATTGATTATTCAAAAATTATAAAATATTATAAAAGAAAACTAGTAGATTATGGTGCTATGAGGCAAATAAGGAATTCATATAAATCAGAAGGAAGCTACGTTAAAGTTAAGGAAGTAATATAAATGTTAGAAATAGTATATAAAGATATTGAAGAAAATAAAGAATATGAAGAAGTAATAAAAAAAGTAATAGAACAATGTTATAAAGAAGAAAATTTAGAAAATTCAAAATTATTTATAACAATTACTCTAACAAATCCGGAAAATATTCAAAAAATAAATAAAGAATATAGGAATATTGATAAGCCAACAGACGTGCTTTCTTTTCCTATGTTTGAAAAAAAAGAATTAGACAAGAAGATAGCAGATAATGATTTTGAATATGAAGATATTTTAGGAGATATTATAATTTCAATTGAAAGAGTAAAAGAGCAAGCAGAAGAATATGGACATAATTTTGAGAGAGAATTAAGTTATATGGTAGTACATGGTTTTTATCATCTTATGGGGTATGATCATATAAAAGAAGAAGATAAAAATATAATGAGACCAAAAGAAGAAAAAATACTAAAAACCTTAAACATAGAAAGATAAAATAATTTATCTAATATTAATTAATATATAGTTTTAGTAGTAGTTACTACATAAGGCAGAAAGGATGTTTTTAATGGAAAAAGGCGGAGTAAAGATATTAATAACAATATTAGTTATATTGATAATAGTAGCTGGAGGGATTTTAGCATATAAAATAACAAAAGATAAAGAACAAAATAATACACAACCAGTTGCAAATGAGGAAGAAGAAAAAATAATTGCAGAAGTAGAAGAAAAAGAAGTACAAATATTTAAAGGAAATGATAGACCAATAGCAGTAATGATAGATAATCATAATTTAGCTTGGCCTCAAGCTGGATTAAATCAGGCATATATGGTATATGAAATAATTGTTGAAGGTGGAGAAACAAGATTAATGGCGTTGTTTAAAGGAGTAGACTTAGAAAAAATAGGTCCAGTAAGAAGTGCAAGACATTATTTCATAGATTATGCAATGGAAAATGATGCAATATATGTTCATTTTGGACAAAGTCCTCAAGCACAAACAGATATAAAGAAATATGGCATAAATGATATAAATGGAATTTCAGAAGATGGTACTACATTCTGGAGAGTAAAAGATAAATATGCTCCACACAATGCAGTAACAAGCACAGAAAAATTATTACAATCAGCGAAGAATAAAAACTACAAAACAGTATCAACAAAAGAAAGCGTATTAAATTACGTAACAGATGAAGTAAATTTAGCAGAAGGACAAGACGCGACTAATGTAACAATTCCTCATTCAGATTTACAAACAGTTCAATATACTTATGATGCAGAAAATAAAGTATATAAAAGATTCGCAAGAAACAAAGCTCAAACAGATTGGGATACAGGAGAACCTGTAACAACAAAAAATATAATAATAACATTCTGTGATAATTATACATTAGCAGACAGAGAAGATAAAGGAAGACAAGGATTAAAAAATATAGGAACATTTGATGGATATTATATAACTAATGGAAAAGCAATTAAAATACAATGTGAAAAATCAGCTAGGGACGAGCAAACAGTATATAAAGACATGAATGGAAATGAAATACAAGTAAATGATGGAAATACATTTGTTAATATCTGTCCAATAAATGCTGAAGTGACATTTGGAAGTAGTGCTCAATAAATATGTATAAATTAATATATAAGATAATTTTATAGAGATAGGGAAGTGAAATAATTCAATATGAATATTTATGATACAGCAAATAAATTGGCTAGTGAAATAAAACAATCAGAAGAATATGTAAATTATAAAATGGCAAAAGAAGCTTTAAATTTAAATCAAGAATTAAAGAAAAGAATATCAGAATTTGAAATGGTTAGATATGATGCACAATTAACAGCTATGCAAACAGGTAAAAATGATGAAGAAAAGATGAAAAAGATGCAAGATTTATATATGGAATTGATAGAAAATAGTGAAGCAAAAAAATATTTCGAGGCAGAAACAAAATTCAATATAGTTATTGCTGATGTTAATAAAATAATTGGAGAAGCAATAAAGGATGTTATGAAATAATAGAAATAATAGAAATAATAGATTTTAAACTTTAAATTATTAAAAATAGGATTATTATAAACTTTTTAAAATAAAACTAAAATAACTAATTGATTTATTATAATTAATTAGTTATTTAGTATGTTTATGCAAAAATGTATTTAAAAATATGTGTTTTATGTGTTTTTTTAAAATGAATTTATAAGGAGTAATAAGATGGAGTTTATAATAATATCAATAATTTCAATAATATTAGTAATAATTTTAAAGTATTTATTTGGGTATAATATAAGAAAAATAAAAGAAATAGCAGAAAACAAAGAATTAGATGAGATATCAAAAAAATATCCTAGTAATGTAGAAATTTGTAAAGAATATTTACAAAAATTAAACAATCAAGATGTAAAAATAGAAGAAAACAAAGATACAGAAGCAAGTTTATATATAGCTCTAACAAATAAAATATCAATAGCAAATATCAGTAAAAGCTATACTAGAATACAAACAATAGCACATGAATGTTTACATTCAGTCCAAGATAGAAAATTATTAATTTTTAATTTTATTTTTACAAATATATATTTAATTTATTTTGTTATAATATCTATTATGGTAATATTAAAACTATTGCCATATGAATTAATGTTTTTAACTATACTATTATTATTAGGATTAGTATATTATTCAGTAAGAGTATATTTAGAAAATGATGCTATGATAAAAGCTAGATATCTAGCAAAGGAATATTTGGAAGAAAAGAAAATTTCTGACGATGAAGAAATTAATAAAATAGTATCTGGATTTGATTATATTAATAATATAGGAATAAAATGTGTCAATTATAATTTATTTTTTGGCATTATGGTAAAAGTTTTGATTTTTTCAATTATGTGTATAGTAAGATAGGGAATTTGGGGACGGGGGTTTTTTTCCCTATTTTTAATTGATATACTAATTATTAAATACTAGATTAAAAATAGGGAAAAAAACCCCCGTCCCCAAATTCCCTATCTAGCTTCGTCCCCAAATTCCCTATTCTTTCTTATCTAATAACATATTCAAAATTTTAGGATAGATACTACTTGCATTTTTATTCCAGTTGTCAACAATTTGTTTAGCTCTATCTCTTGAACCGGCAAAGGTTCTTACTTCAAATATTGTTTCATTGTTTTCTACGATTTTACACTTAACAGTATATTCATTTTCATTTTTAGGGATAAATTCAGCAATAATTGAAGATTCATCTTCAATAGAAGAAAATTCCCTTTGAAATACATTGTCGGCTTTAAGTTTTAAAATACCTGGTAAAACATCTTTAGTAAGAAGGTAAGCGTTTTTTCCTTCAGTAGTTATTTCTATTACTTGTTCTTCTTCTTTTGTGTACATACCTACTAGCTTTGAATCTATTAAATCAGTTATAATTTGTTTAAAATAAAAATAATTAATATCATTGATAGATGAAATAATTTTGAATAAGTCATCTTGTCTAATATCTTTATCTAATAGATATAATATATACAATATTAAAACTTTATTCTCAGCTAAGGTAGTAATATTATCTGAATTTGAACTCATAAAATACAACTCCTTACATAATTTTTAACAATTATATCACAGTTTACAAGAAAAGTAAAATAAAACTTTTAAACTTAATAAATAAGTGGTATAATAATTAATATTAAATAGAGTTTAAAAATATATTATAGTTTAAGGAGGTATGAATAGTATGAAGAAAGGAAAAATAGTTTTAGTAGGAGCTGGATTTGTTGGAATGAGTATGGCTTATTCAATGCTAAACAGAGGAGGAATAAATGAACTTGTTTTAGTTGATATTGATCAAAATAAGATAAAAGGTGAAGAAATGGATTTGTCACATGGATTACCATATGCTCCACAAAAGATGATAATAAAAGCAGGAGATTATTCAGAATGTAAAGATGCACAAATTGTAGTAATTACGGCAGGGGTAGCACAAAAGCCAGGTCAAACAAGATTAGAATTAGCAGAAGTAAATGCAAAAATTATGAAACAAATAACAAAAGATATAATGGCGAGTGGATTTAATGGAGTAATAATAGTTGCTAGTAATCCTGTAGATATAATGGCTTACGTAGTATGGAAAGTATCAGGACTACCAAAAAATAAAGTAATAGGCTCAGGAACTGTTTTAGATACAGCAAGATTACGTTATTTAATGGCAGATTATTTCAAAATATCAAGTAAAAATATACATGCATATATAATGGGAGAACATGGAGATTCTTCATTTGTACCTTGGAAACATGCATATATTGGATGTAAAAAAGTAACAGATGTAATGAAGGATAATCATCATCCAATGGAAGATTTACAAAAGATTCATCAAGGAGTAGTAAATGCTGCATATGAAATAATAGAGAAGAAAAAAGCAACATATTATGGAATAGGTATGGCATTAAATAGACTGGTTAGGGCAGTATTAGATGATGAAAATTCTATATTAACAGTGTCAACATATTTGGAAAATCAATATAATCAAAATGATGTGTATATAGGAGTTCCAGCTGTTATAAATAAAAATGGAGTTAGAGATTTAGTGGAATTAGATTTAGATGAAATAGAACAGGAAAAATTAAATAAAAGTTGTGAACTTATAAAAAAGATGAGAAAAGATTCAATAGATAAGATAATAGATTGATGCGATTCATAGCCTCAACAAAAGCCAATAATATCTTAAAATTATATGTTTTAAGATATTATTGGCTTTATATTATAAAGAAGAATAATAAGTAAAAAATATAAATATGAATTTATGTAAAATAATGAATAGTAAAATTGACAAATTACGAATATGCTATTGCTAACAAAAAAAGATGTTTCTTAGTTAAATGAATATAGATAATTAAAAATTAGAATACAATCTAATTTTCAATATATAAAATCGGCGAAAATCCAAAATAAAAGTAAGAAGATTCTGAACAAGTATACTTAGGGTTAAATGTCAACATAATATCAAAGGGATTAACTTTTTTTGCTAAAACTGTTGACAGAATAAGGAAAACAATGTATAATGTATAAGCATGAATTAAGCGTTGAAGCTAAATGTGGCTACATCCTTACGGAAACAAAGGATGGAGGGAACTTTAGTGGAGTATGTCATGGCAAAGACCAGGCGGTAAGTTTTTCGAAATAGCACTTATCCCAGAATTATCATGCATATTTTGGGTTTTTATATAGGTGAAATACAAAACACCAGAGTGCGTTCTAACTTGCCACGGTAATTAATTAAGAAACAGGAGCAACCCATACAAAGAGGTCATCACTAGATAATAAGGGGAGGGGACATTCCTTTAACCCGATAGAAATGACTGATATGTAAAGGTGTGACACCTGTCATTAAAAAAAGAAGGAGGGAAAAATTACAATGGCAAATCAAGTTGCAACAAGTGAAAAAATAAGAATAAGACTAAAAGCTTATGACCATGTAATTTTAGAACAGTCTGCTGAAAAGATAGTAGATACTGCTAAAAAAACAGGAGCAAAGGTATCAGGTCCTATTCCATTACCAACACAAAAAGAAATAGTAACAATTTTACGTTCTCCACACAAATATAAAGATTCAAGAGAACAATTTGAAATGAGAACACATAAAAGAGTTATTGATATTCTTTACCCAACACAAAAAACAGTTGATAGTTTAATGAAATTAGAATTACCAGCTGGTGTTGATATAGAAATCAAACTATAAAATATCTAAACAACTAGATATGATGATTACTAGTTGAAGATTAATGAAAACTATTATCCACAAGTAATATAATTAATGGTGGAAAAATATTTCACACGATAGAAATAGTCATCAAAACCAAGCTGGAGAAAATTGACAAACCAGCCAATAGTTAGGAGGAAAGAAAATGAAAAAAGGAATAATCGGAAGAAAAATAGGTATGACACAAATTTTTGATGAAAAAGGAAATGTTATACCAGTAACAGTTATAGAAGCTGGACCATGTGTTGTAGCACAAGTAAAAACTGTTGAAACAGATGGATATAACAGCATTCAATTAGGATTTGGAGATGTTAAAGATAAACACATCAACAAACCAGAAGCAGGACATTTTGCAAAAGCAAAATTAGCTAACAAAAAACATCTTAGAGAATTTAGATTAGAAAATGTTGAAAACTATAAAGTTGGAGACGAAATAAAAGCAGATGTTTTTGAAGCTGGAGAAAAAATAGATGTTCAAGGAACAACAAAAGGAAAAGGATTCCAAGGTGTTATTAAAAGACATGGACAACACAGAGGACCAATGGGACATGGATCAATGTATCATAGAAGACCAGGTTCAATGGGATCAACATCTACACCAGGTAGAGTATTTAAAGGTAAAAAATTACCAGGACATATGGGAAGAAATACAGTTACAATACAAAACTTAGATGTAGTTAGAGTAGATATGGATAAAAATGTAATATTAGTTAAAGGTAGTGTTCCAGGAGCTAAAGGAGCTATCTTAAAAGTAAAATCAGCTGTAAAGGCTACTAAATAGTGAAGGGAGGAAGAAAGAATGCCAAAAGTAGACGTATATGATATAAAAGGTAAAAAAGTTAGTGATATAGAATTAGCAGATAGTGTATTTGGAATTGAGCCAAATGAAAATATTGTGCATAGCGTATTAGTAAATTATTTAGCTAATCAAAGACAAGGTACACAAAGTACAAAAACAAGAGCAGAAGTTTCAGGTGGTGGTAAAAAACCATGGAGACAAAAAGGAACAGGTAGAGCAAGACAAGGTTCAATAAGAGCTCCACAATGGATTAAAGGTGGTATTGCTTTAGGACCAAAACCTCGTTCATATAAATATACAGTTAATAAAAAAGAAAAAAGACTTGCAATAAAATCAGTATTAAGTTCTAAAGTTTTAGAAAAAGAATTAACAGTTGTTGACAAATTAGAATTAAAAGAAATCAAAACAAAAACTATGGTAAAAGCATTAGCAGACATGAAAGTTGAAGGAAAAACATTAATAGTTCTTCCAGAAAACAACAAAAACGTTTTAATGTCATCAAGAAATATTGAAGGAGTTAAAACAATAGTTGCTAATAACATAAACATATTTGATTTATTAAAATATACAAATCTAATTTTACCAGTAGACACTGTTAAAAAATTAGAGGAGGTGTACGCATAATGTTACCAGAAGAAATAATAATAGCACCAGTTGTTACTGAAAAAAGTAATGACCAATTACAAGAAGGTAAATACACTTTCAAAGTAAACAAAAAAGCAACAAAAGTTGAAATAGCAAAAGCTGTTGAAAAACTTTTTGAAGTTAAAGTATTAAAAGTAAATACTATGAATGTAAAAGGTAAAAAGAAAAGAGTAGGATATCATGTAGGGAAAACATCAGATTGGAAAAAAGCAATAGTTACTATTGATACAAATCCAGGAGATGCTACATATTTAGCAAAAGGTGGAAAAGAAACAAAAGCTACTAAAAAATATAAAGATTCAATTGATGAATTTATGGGAGCATAGTTCAAAATGAATTCTACTTTGCGTTATTAACGAAAAGGAAAATTATTGAATATGAGCAAAAAATCAGAAGAAAATCAATTATAATTAGTGGGAAAATACCCAGATAATAAAGAATATCTGTTATACGGAGCAGGAAAAATATCCGTAAATAAAAAGTAGAGAAGAGGATTTAGCAAAAACGAGTATTGCTAGACAAAATTTTATAAAAAAAGAGGAGCGTGCTGTTGTACATGAGCATTTTTGAATAGAATTTTAACAACGCAAGACGAAGTTTTTCATAAATCCGAGAGAGGAGAAAAAAATGGGAATGAAGCATTTTAAACCATACACACCATCAAGAAGAAATATGACTGTTTCAGATTTTTCAGAAGTAACAAAGAAAACACCTGAAAAATCACTATTAGCAAAGAAAAAGAAAAATGCTGGTAGAAATTCATATGGTAGAATAACAGTAAGACATCAAGGTGGTGGAAATAGA
>CALXXK010000038.1 GCA_944392675.1 uncultured Clostridia bacterium | reverse complement strand
TGGTATAGCCATTTGAATATTTGCTCTGCTCTAAATGGTTTTTCTCCTATATCTATTAATTCTTTTTTTAGTTCTTCCAAATTATAGTCTTTTATGTTTTTCATTTTTTATAAATCCTTTCTTAAAACATTAATTTAATTAGCACTATTAAATATTTTATTATTGAATTTTCACTTATTTTTCATATTATCTTTTTACAATATTTTTTGACATAAAACTTTTTAATTTTCTTTTTTATTATATAATAAATTTCATTAGATTGCAAAGAAAACAGGAAATATTACATCTCCTGCTTTCTTAAATAACAATATTCCAAAATCTAGATTTTCTTTAACTTTTTAATTTATAAATTATTTTTCCTTCTTTTATAGTTGCTTCTACTTTTATATTGTTTATATGTTGTTTATCAACTTCTAAAGGGCTTTTATCTAAAACTACTAAATCTGCCAATTTACCTTCTTCAATTGTTCCCTTTCTATCATCCTCAAAATACTGATAAGCTCCATATATTGTAATAGCTTTAAATGCTTCATAAACATCTATTTTTTCCTCTTCTCCTAAAGTAATACCCTCTTTTGTTTTTCTATTTACAGCTGTCCAAACCAATTCTAGCATATTAGGGCTTAGAACAGGAGTATCTTGATGAAATGTAAATTTCATATTTTTTAATTTTGTATAATTTGCTGGACTTATTCTATATGCTCTATCACCCAAATTTTTTATGTGGATATCTCCCCAATAATATATATGTGTTATAAAATATGAAGGTATCATTTTCAATTTTTTCATCCTATCTATTTGGTCATATCTTACTGTTTGTGCATGTATCATTACTGGTCTTGTTTTAATTGTTTTTCCACACGCTTCTTTTTCAAAAGCTGTTATTAATTGTTCAGCTGCTTGGTCTCCATTACAATGTGTTATTAATTGTTTTTCTTCTTCTAAAGATTTTCTTACATATTTTGGAACTTCTTCATCTTTATATATCCCATACCCTTTATATTCTTTTTCACTTTCATATGGTTTACTAAGCCATGCTGTTTTTGCTTGAGGTGAACCATCTAAAAATAATTTATATCCACCAATTTTATATCTATTTCTATACTTTTCAACATAATCTTTATTGTCTTCTAGTATATTTGAATAGTCTTTTATATCTACATATGATATTACATCAATTTTTAATTTTTTACGTTTTGATGCTTCTTTTAATAATTCAAACTCTTCTTGCTTTGTTATTCCATCTTGTGCAGTTGTTATGCCATTTTTCATATATACGTCTTGCGCTTTTTTTAATAAATTTATTTTTTCTTCTATTGATAAATGCATCGTTTTTTTTGAATTTTGTATAAATGCATTTTCTTCCAAATAACCATTAGGCTCTTTTGTTCCCTCTATTCTACCTATTGTTCCTCCTTCTGGATCTTTAGAAGTTTTGTCTATTTTAAGTTTATTCAAACCTAATGTGTTTACAACTCCCATATGTCCTGAAGTATGAACTATTATTACTGGGTAATCTAATGTTATTTTATCTAATTCTCTCTTTGTTGGATGTTTTTCTTCTTCTAAAAAATTATGATCATATCCATGTGCTACTATCCATTCTCCTTTTTGGGGATTTTTTTCTTCTATATATTTTTTTATTCTTTGTTCTATGTCTTCAAAATTTTTACATCCTTTTAAAGATACTATTCCTAAAGTTTGTGCCAATGCTGTAATGTGGCTATGAGAATCTATAAAACCTGGCATTATTGTTTTTCCATTTAAATCTATATATTGAAAGTCTTTCTCTTTTTTTATTATCTCTTCATATTTTCCTACTTTTTTTATTTTTCCATTTTCTATTAATATTGCATTATACTTTTTTTGTTTGTCAATCTCTTCATTTGCCATTGTTATTATTTTAGCATTATACAAAAGAAACTTATCATTCATTAGCATTACAACCTCCAAATACTAATTTTTATTCTTTCCTATTTCTTTTGGTATTATGATATTTTTGGGATTAATTTTTTTAGGTTTTACTAATGAGTCTAACTGCTCCATAATTAAATACTCTTCTTTAAAAAACAGCATTAATAGCTTTTTTCTTATTTTGTCAAATTTGCTTTCTTTTCTTATTATTAATCCAGTCTCTAAAACCTTAGACATAATATCACCTTACTTTTTTAGAAGACATTACTATCTTCCTATTAGAATAATATTATCTTTTTAGTTGTAGTCCATCTTTAAAAGCTTCGCCTACTCTTTTAGTAACTTCATAATACCCATGTGTATATGGATCAAATGCGATAGCATTAACTAATTCAATATCAACATTTTCCCCATTCATAACATTTTCATCAGCAGTTACATTTACTACTTTTCCTATTACTCCACAACCATATTCATCATCTTGATATTCTATAAATTCACACTCAAAACAAATTGGAAATTCATTAATAATTGGTGCATCTACATTTTCTGATTTTGTTGCTGTAAGCCCACTATTTTCAAATTTATTAGGAGTATTATTTCCTGATACGACTCCAAAATAATCTGCTTCTACTACATGTTTGCTATCAGCTATACTTACAGTAAATGCTTTTCTTTGTTTTATATTTTTTACAGTTTTGTGTGTTTCTGTTAAATTAAGTATTACTTGATTTCTACTTAACATTGTACCCCATGCCGCATTCATTACATCAACACTTCCATCTTCATTATATGTTGCTATCATTAATACTGGCATTGGAAATATTGCTTCAGTAGTTTTAATATTTTTTCTCATTTTAAAATTCCTCCTTTATTAAAATCCTGTAAATATTTTTGCGATTATTTTTCGTCTAACTTTTTAGTACATCATATCTTTTCAATATTTACAACTGTATTATATCATCACTATTTTTAGATTACAAATGAAATTTTCTAATTATTGCCTCTTTTACATCTCTTGCCGATAAAACCAATGTTATTATTAGATTCAAAATAGATACACCTGTTGCAACTATTCCTAATATTGGCTCTTCAACTAGTTTTTCAGTTATCAATATTACTGGTATCATACTAAGTAATACTATTATTAATTGATATATTGCATATCTAATATATTTTTTATGACTTACTATTGTAAGTATTAACATTGTTAAATTTGCTATTATTATAATTATAGGTATTGCTATGCTTAATGACCAACCATCAAATCCTAGTCTATAGTCTATATATACTGTTAATAATGAAATTGCTATTGTTTGTATTAATACATGACCTGCAATATTTATATTTTTATTTATTGCATATAAAACTGTTATCCATATATAAACTATTCCACTATTTGTAAGTGCTGCCCAAGGTATTTGCGGGGTTGTTATTTTATTTATTATTAGCAAAATAATAGCTAATAATATAGAACCTAAAATAGAAATCTTTATAATAAAATCACTTCTATTAGCATTAATTTTTTGAGGATATATCATCTAAAACACCATTACTTTCTATTTTTACTTTTATTCCTTTACTTTGTAAAAAATGATAAAATTCTTTTTCAATACTGTTATCTTTTAATATTGATGTAAATGTAAATACCATTTTATTTTCAAATGTACATCCTGAACATTTAATTTTTTCTACTGGTTCAGGTGCTATTAGCATTAAAAAGTAGTCTATAAAATCTTGATACTTTCCTATTATTCCTATTCTTCCTATATTAGAAAATGTAATTGTAGTATATTTTCTAATTTCTATGTAACTCAATCTTACTAATGCTTTTTTTATTGCTAATGGTACTATTCTTATAAATGGATTATTTCCTATTTTTACATTTGCAGACATAGTTTTTAGAATTTCTTCTTCTGTTAATTTTCCTTTAAAATCTTTTTTTACAAACTCTAATATTTTATCAAATGTATCTAGCTTATCTTTTCTCATTTCAGCTTCTAGTGTTATATATGAGAAGAAATTTGACATTGTCTTTGATGCAAAATATTTTTTTAAATTTACTGGTATACATACCTTTATTGGTTTTTTGCTATTAGTCTTTAAGTAATTTTGCTTATATATTGCATAAATCAAAACTGCTGACAAATATTGTGTTATAGTTGCATCATTTTTCTTGCATTCTTCTTTTAATTTGTCTAACTCTATTATTTCATGAATTGCTGAAACTGCTCCAAGTCCTATCTTATTACCTCTTAGTATATATGCTTTTTTGCTAGAAGCATTTGATTTTGCTTTTTTATCGTAATTTTTCATATAACTATCTTCTGTGTTATATTCAACTTTTCTTACTTGTCTTTCTTTATCTTTAAATACATCTGGATGCAATAATTCTAAATATGTGTATATTATCTCTCTAAAAAATACTGTTCCACTACCGCCATCAGTTAAAGAGTGAAATATATCTATATTAATTTTTTTATCAAAATATGTAACTTTAAATAAATAATTATTATTTCTCTTTGGATCTATGTATTTACAAGGATAATCCTTTTCTTTTTCAATAATTGGCTTTTTATTATTTTCTTCGAAATAATTCCAAAAAAAACCCTCTTTCATTCTTACTTTAAAAGACTTATATTTTTCCAATGCTATATTGACAGCTTCTTCTAGAATTTTTGGATTTACATTTTCTTTCAACAAAACTGATAATCTAAAAACTGTACTATATTTTTTACCAGCAGAAATAGGAAATATTTTTGCTGAATTATCTAATTTTCTCCAATATAATTTATTTTGCATTTTCTAACCTCTTTTTTGTGCCAAAGGGGACGGGCTATTTTGGCACACTTTTATTATATTTACCAATTTGAGCTTTATAAATCGCTAACCAAATCACTATATGCTTTTTGTACTAACTCTTTTTCGTCTTCTTCATTTTGAATTATCCATATATGTGATGCCCTTTCATATTCTTTTATTTGTATTTCTACCCCTTGTTCTTTTGCCCTTTGTGCTAAAACATGAACATCTGGATTTAATATATCATATGTACCTGTATATATTATTACATTTTTTAAGCCTGATAAATCTCCATCTATTGGATTTACCAAATAACTATCTATTCCATCTTCTCTTGCATATGCTAATCCCGCTAATTTTAGTGTTTCTTTATTTAGTTGTTTATCAAATTTTTGTACTTCATCTATTTCAGGATTTGTTAATCTGACATCTAACCAAGGAGATATTAATATTGTTTTGTTTGGCATTTCTATGTTATCTTCACATAATCTTTCTTCTAACGCTAAACTTAGACCTCCTCCTGCTGAGTCCCCCATCATAACTAAGTTTTCTGGACTTATATGGTCTATAACTTCTTTATATAATGGCACTACCATTCTGAATACATCTTTATAGCTATATTTAGGTGATAATGGATAATCTGGAAATATAATTGTTGCTCCTGTATCATTTACTATCTTTTCTAAAAAATTCCAATGTCCTTGTGTCGCTTCTGCCATGTATGAGCCACCATGAAAATATAGAATCGCTAAGTTTGATTTTTCTACATTTTTTGGTGTTATTATATATATATTTCTTCCCATAAATTGCTTTGCTTCCACATTGCAAGTATATTCTTCTTGATTAGGCATTTTTGTTTGTATATCTACTAACATAAAATATGCTATTATTAATAGTATTGATACCATTGCAATTATTGCTAATCCTATTATTGTTTTTAATATTTTTGCTTTCATTTTTATTATCATTCCTTTTTAAGGCATAAGTATAGTTGAAAATTGTAATTATTTTTCAATCTCTTTTATATATTATCATAAATAATATCAAATGACAATATGGGGACGTTCCTTCAATCCCTAAAATTAGGGATAATGGGGACGGACCTTTTTTACCATTTTGGGGACTCGTCCAAAAAGGGAAAATTTTAAAGAAATTTAATATTTATCTTTTAAATGCTTTCACTCTAATTAAAAGAGATATTATATATAAATTTTATTAATTACGAATGTGAATGAAAGAATATTATGAATTCTTTAATTATCAAGTAGGAGAATCTCAAACTTGCTTTGAGTGGTGCCTACTTGATAATTTTAGAATTCATTTATTCTGTAATGTTAACCGAGTAATTACTAAAATTTATATATAATACCTCTGTTTTTTTATGTTAGAATTATTATAAACATTTATTATAAATTAAAAATTCCCTTTTTAGACGAGTTCCCAAAATAGTAAAAAAGGTCCGTCCCTATTATCCCTAATTTTAGGGATTAAAGGAACGTCCCCTATTATAAATCTCTCATTGTTAGGTTTATTCTTCCTTGGTCATCTATATCTGTTACTTTTACTGTAACTTTATCTCCTACATGAAGTACATCTTCTATATTTTTTATTCTTTCTTTTGATATTTTAGATATGTGTAGTAATCCTTCTTTTCCAGCACATCCTAAGTCTATAAATGCTCCGAAGTTCATTATTCTTACTACTTCACCATAATAAATTCCACCAACTTCAACTTCTCTTACTATATCTTCTATCATTTCTAATGCTTGATTTGCTTTTTCGCTATCTGATGAATAGATTAATACTTGTCCATCTTCTTCTATATCTATTTTTACACCTGTTTCATCTATGATTTTATTTATCATTTTTCCACCAGGTCCTATTACATCTTTTATTTTTTCAACTTTTATTTTTGTACTTACTATTCTTGGTGCATATTTTGATATTTCTTCTCTTGGTTTGCTTATTACTGGATTCATTACATCTTCTAAAATATGTTTTCTTGCTACCTGTGTCTTTTCAAATGCTTCTTTTATAATATCATATGTTAATCCATCACATTTTATATCAACTTGAATAGCTGTTATTCCTTTTTCTGTTCCACCAACTTTAAAGTCCATATCTCCAAAGAAGTCTTCTAAACCTTGGATGTCTACTAACATTACATAGTCTTTGTCATCATCAGGATTTGTTACTAGTCCTGTTGAAATTCCTGCTACTGGTCTTTTTATTGGTACACCTGCATCCATTAATGATAGTGTACTTCCACATATACTTGCTTGTGATGTTGAACCATTTGATGATAATACTTCTGATACTACTCTTATTGCATATGGAAATTCTTCTTTTGATGGTAGTACTGGAACTATTGCTTTTTCTGCTAATGCTCCATGTCCTATTTCTCTTCTTCCTGGGCCACGTGATGGTCTTGCTTCTCCTACACTGTAACTTGGGAAATTATAATGATGCATATATCTTTTTGTTTCTTGTGTGTCTATTCCGTCTAATGTTTGTTCTTCACTAATCATTCCTAATGTTGCTACTGATAACACTTGTGTTTGTCCTCTTGTAAATAATGCACTTCCATGTGTTCTTGGTAATAATCCTACTTCACATGATAATGGTCTTATTTCATCAAGTTTTCTTCCATCTACTCTCTTATGCTCTACAAATATCATTTCTCTTACACATTTTTTCTCTAATTTATATATTGCTTCTCCTACATCAGCCTTGTTTTCTTCTATAAATTCTTCTCCAAATTTTTCTATACATGCATTATTTATTTTTTCTGTTATTTCATCAATGTTTTTGTCTCTGGTTTCTTTGTCTGCTTCTTGAACTTTTTCCTTCATTTCTTCTTTGAAATTATTTTCTATAAATTCATATATATCTTTATTAACTTCGAATGATTTATATTTAAATTTTGGTTTTCCTATTTCTTTTTGTATTTTCTTTATAAATTTACATAGTTTCTTTATTTCTTTGTGTGCTTCTTTTATTGCTTTTAACATTACATCATTTGGAATTTCATTTGCTCCTGCCTCTATCATTGTTATTTTTTTCTCTGTTGCGGCAACTGTTAATGTTAAGTTTGATTTTTCTCTTTGTTCTTCTGTTGGATTTATTATTATTTTTCCATCTACTAATCCAACATTTACAGCTGCTGTAGGTCCTCCAAATGGTATATCTGATATTGCTAATGCCGCTGCTGCCCCTATCATTGCTGCTACTTCTGGTGAATTGTCTTGTTCTACACAAAGTACTGTTGCAACAACTACCACATCATTTCTGAAATCTTTTGGAAATAATGGTCTTAATGGTCTGTCTATTGCTCTTGCTGTCAATATTGCTTTATCACTTGGTTTTCCTTCCCTTTTTACAAAACTTCCTGGTATTTTTCCAACTGAATATAATTTTTCTTCAAAATCTACTGATAATGGGAAAAAATCTATTCCTTCCCTTGGTTCTTTTGATGCTGTTACATTTACTAATACACATGTATCTCCATATCTAACTAGTACACTTCCATTAGCTAATCCTGCCATTTTGCCTGTTTCTAAGACAAGCTTTCTTCCTGCTAATTCTGTTTCATAAGTTTTTAACATATTTTCATTCTCCTTTACATCTAATTTTGCACCTATTTTTAAAATTGGCTTCTTAGTATAAGTTCCAATTTTTTTATTAAATAAGTTTAATTAGATTGTAACCTCTATAATATATTATACTTAACTATTAATACATTATACAAGCTACTTTACCTATATTAAACTTATTTAATTATTTCTTTACAAAAGCCCATGCTAATAAAACATGGGGCTTTTGTAAACTGATTTTTTTTCATTTTAAATTGATTATCTAAAAATACAATTTTAAAATTATTTTCTTAATCCTAATTTTTCAACTATTGCTCTATATCTTTCAATATCTTTTTTTGCAACATAGTTTAATAGATTTCTTCTTTTACCTACCATTTTTAAAAGACCTCTTCTTGAATGATTGTCTTTTTTATGGATTTTTAAATGTTCTGTTAATTCATTAATTCTTTCTGTTAAAAGAGCTATTTGTACTTCTGGTGAACCAGTATCATTTTCATCTCTTTTATAAGTATTAATGATTTCTTGTTTTCTTTCCTTTGTCATTTTTTACACCTCCTAAAACTCTTTTTGCCTTTAACTGAGCCAAGTTTAGGTGCATAAGCTTAGCTAAGTAAAAGGTATATTATTTCTAATATACCTTATTTTACTATATATTTATTAATTTTTCAAGTCATATTTCAATTTTTTCCAAATCTTTTAAAGCTGGATTATATATATTTTTACCTTTATAGTCAAATCTAGAGGCATGACAAGGACAATCCCAAGTTTTATCAGCTGCATTCCAATTTAACAAACATCCTAAATGTGTACATATAGGTTTCACTGCATAAATATTTCCTTCTATATCTTTATATACTCCTATCTTCTCTCCATTTTTTTCTATTATTCCTCCTGATTCTTTTTTTATATTCTCTATACTATTTTCTTCTTTTTTCAATTTATCCACAACAAGAGATTTTGCAGTTTGTACAACCATATTTTTTACTTCATCTTTATTCACAATAGGATTTACTCTTGTTGATTTAAATACATCTTCATATTCGTTTTCTTTTTTCATTATTTTATCAGTAATAATTCTTGCAGCAACATTTGAAGATGTCATTCCCCATTTATTAAATCCAGTACCAACATATATATTTGGCAAAACATTTGAGAATTCACCTATATATGGAATTTTATCTAAAGTTATGCAATCTCTTGTACTCCAATAATATTTTACTTCTGAATTTGGATACCATTGCTTTGCTTTTTGTTCTAATTTAGCATAACTATCTTGATATGTTATATTTTCTCCTGTTTTATGATCTAAACCTCCTAATAATAATATTCTATTTTTATTATCTATAGCAGTTCTAAAAGAATAAATTGGTGATTGAATATTAATATACATACCTGAAAAAAGTTCTGTTTTGGTATCAACACCTATAACATATGATGAACTTTGATACATTTTAGCAAAATACATCCCTGGTATATTCAAAAACGGATAATGTGTTGCAATTACAACAATTTTAGATTTTATTGTATTGTTTTGTGTATAACAAATATATTCATTATTCTCTTGCTTAATATCAAAACATGTTGTATTTTCAAAAATTTTTACTTTATTTTTTTCTATTTTATTCACTAAACCTTTTATATATTTTATAGGGTTAAATTGAGCCTGATTTTCAAATTCTATTCCTCTTATAATTGAAAATGGTAGTTGTGATTTATTAATTAATTTAGCATCTGGATTTATATTGTTTAAAGCCTCTATTTCTTCTTCTATTTTCTCTATTTCTGCTTCATTTGTTGTGTATACATAGCTATTTTGCTTTTCAAAATCACATTCAATGTTATTACCTTTTATTATTTTTTCTATTTCTTCTACTGCTCTTTGATTTGCATTAAAATATTTTTTTGCAAAATCTATTCCATATTGATTTAATAAATAATGATATATAAGTCCATGCTGACTTGTAATTTTAGCAGTTGTATGACCTGTAACTTTACTTGCTATTTTATCTCTTTCTATTAATATCACATCAAATCCATTTTGACTTAAATAATATGCCATAGATATCCCAAATATTCCTGCACCTATTATACATACTTCACCATGCTCATCTTTTTCTAATTTAGAAAATCTTTTTATTTGACTTTCTTCTAACCATAATGAATTCATTTTATCTCCTCCTGCTTTTATTATTTACAGAATTTAGCTTTTTAGACATAAAATCATAATTGCATTTATATATTTAAAATGTTATAATACATCAAATAAATAATTTTAAAGGATTGGTATTATGGATATTAGAATTGATAAGATTAATTATTATTTAGACATAGCTGAAGCAGTTTCTCAAAGAAGTACATGTTTAAGAAAACATATAGGATGTGTTATTGTAAATCATGACGAAATTATTTCTACTGGATATAATGGTGCTCCTAGAGGACGAAAAAATTGCATCGATTTAGGATATTGCTGCAAGAAAAAATTTTTTCCAGATCTTAGACATGCTGGTTATGATGCTTGTCGCTCTGTCCATGCTGAACAAAACGCTTTAATTAGTGCAAGACGTCAAGATATGATTGGAGGTACTTTATACCTAACTGTTTTTAATCCTAATAAAAATGAATATGAAAGTGATGCTAATTGTTGTCAGATGTGTAGAAAAATGATTATTAATGCCGGAATTGAAAAAGTTATTGTTAGACAAAAAAATAAAAATGAGTATATTGTTATAAATGTTCAAGATTGGATTGATAATGATGATTTATTAGAAGGAAAAATAACTTATTAGTATTCAATTTGGCTTTATAGTAATTTTAGGAACTGGGTTTTTTGTCATTTTGGGGACGCGTCCAAAAATTACAATTTTTAGGTTTATTACAAAAATTCAATTAATATATTTAAAATATAAAATTTTAATGTTTGGACGCGTCCACAAAATAACAAAAAACCCAGTCCCTAAAATTACTAAATTTCCTATCT
>CALXXK010000037.1 GCA_944392675.1 uncultured Clostridia bacterium | reverse complement strand
ATACAAGAAATGGCAAATACATATAAGACAGTAGAAAATACAACATTTGAAGCAAACACAACTTTAAATGAAAATAAACAAATATTTATTATCGAATTACTTGGAAATTTAGAATCATATAAAGAAAATATGTTATATGATGATATATCAAATCCAGAAGGAGAAATAGTAGATAAAATATACAATTTATTGCTAGAAAAGCAAGAAATAGACAGAGAAGATTTATTAAAAATATTTGCAGAATGTAATAGTTATATCATAGGATTTGATGATAAAGACATAAGTAATTACTTAGAAGAAAATATTTCACAAATTATAAGAATAATAAATATTTCATATAAAATAAGCAAAGCGAAATTTATCTCAAACAAAAAAATAGAACAAAATCAAAAAAACATAAGCACACAATTAAATGGAGTATCAAAAGCAATAAAGACAATGGCTAAAACAATGGAACAAGATGTTAAACAAGAAGAATTATACGAAAAAGAGAAAAAAGAAATTGCACAATTGATTAAACAAAAAGGAATACCAGTAATAGATATATCAATAAAAAAAGATAGTAGATTTATTATAGAAATCTATGTAGAAGAAATATTAGAAACAGCAAAAATAGAAAAAATCGAGCAAATATTAACAAAAGTACTAAAAGAAAAAATTATATTAAATCAAGAAACTACAGTAGGAAAAAAATTAAATTTCTTATCAGCAGATAAATATATAATGACAATCGGAAAAGGAGAAATGACAAAAAGTAGTAGTGAACTTTCAGGAGATGGAATATTAAATATCAGGTTAAAAGATGGGAAATACTTATTGGCGATAAGTGATGGAATGGGATCAGGAAATCAAGCAAGAAAAAGCAGTAACCAAGCTTTAAAAATGTTAGAAAATTTACTATTATCAGGATTTGACAAAGAAGCATCATTAGACTTAATAAATGCGAGTCTAATAGCAAAAAACAACGAAATATTTGCAACGTTAGATATAGCAATAATAGATTTATACAAAGGAAATATAGAATTTATAAAAAGTGGAGCATGTCCAACATATATAAAATCAGGAAAAAGAGTACAAATAATAAAATCAAACTCATTACCAACAGGGATTCTAGATAATAATAATGTTAATATCCAAGAATTTGATAGAGACATATCAGATGGAGAAATAATGTTAATGTGTTCAGATGGAATATTGGACTCAAATATAGAATACAAGAACAAGGAATTATGGATAAAATATATGCTAGAAGATATAGAAACTACAAATACGCAAAAAATAGCAGACTTAATCCTAAATGAAGCAGTAGACAATACATTTGGAAAAATAAAAGACGACATGAGTATAGTAGTATGTAAATTTATAGGGGACGTTCCTTAAATCCCTAAAATTCGGGATAATAGGGACGGACCTTTGAGAATTTACCATTTAGGGGACGCCCCCCAAGAAATGGCAAAATCCCAAAGGTCCGTCCCTATTATCCCGAATTTTAGGGATTTAAGGAACGTCCCCTATTGCAATAAATAACTTTTTATGATATATTATGAATAAATTAGGAGGCTGATTATGAGTAGAGGAAGAAGATATGAAGAACCTAAATTAAATATGAAAAAAGTATTTGCAGTAATAATAGCAATAATAGTAATTATTATGTTTATATTTATTATAAAAGGACTATTAGATAGAGATGATAAACAAGGTATGATAACAAGTGAAACATATTTTGTATCATATAAAGATAATAAGTGGGGAGTAATAAATTCGAAAGGAGAAGACGTAATAGCTCCAACATATCAAGAAATGATTATTATTCCAAATCAAAAGCAAGATGTATTTTTATGTACATATGATGTAAATTATGATACTGGAGAATATAAAACAAAGGCATTTAATAGAAATAACGAAGAAATATTAACAGGATATGACAAAATAGAAGCAATCCAAAATTATGATGAAAATAATAATATATGGTATGAAGATAATATATTAAGAGTAGAAAAAACTGGAAAATATGGGGTAATAGATTTAAGTGGAAAAGAAATTTTACCTTGTGAATATGAAGAAATAACAGCAATACCAAATATAGAAGATGCAATAAAAATCAAAAAAGATGGTAAATATGGAGTTATAGATAGTACAGGAAATGAAATATTAAAAACTGACTATCAAAATATAGAGGCTTTAGGAAAAGATAATAAATCAGGATATATTGTACAATCAGCGGATGGGAAATTTGGAATAGTAAATTATTCAAATAGTTTAGTAGTAGATGCACAATATGATAAAATAGATAAAGTATATGGAAATGATTTATATGTAGTAGAAAGAGGAGGAAAACAAATATTAGTTAATAAAGAGCAAGCGGAAGTCCTAAATAGTGATACATATAATCAAATAACTGCTATATTAAAGACTAAAGATGCAGGAATAATATTTGAAAAAGATGGAAAATATGGTGTAATGAATTTAGCAGGAGAAAAAATTATAGATAATGCCTATGAAGAGTTAAAAGAAGCAAAAGCGGATATATTAATTGCAAAACAGAATGGAAAATATGGTATAATCGATTTACAAAATAATCAAAAGATAGAATTTAAATATAATTCAATTATATATAATGATGAAGCAGATATATATATAGCAGAAACAGAAGATTTTAATAATGATTTAATAGATAATACATTTTCAGTAAGACAAACAGGGATACTTACTGATTTAAATACTGAAAAAGGATATATCGAATTAAGAAATGATGAAGGCTATAAATATTATAATTTTAAATTTGAAGAACAAAATGAAAAAGATATTTTTAGTAAAAATACTTTATATTTAAGTAAAAAAGATGGAAAGTATGGATTTTTAGACAAAGACGGAAATGTGGTAGTAGACTATATTTATGATGATGCTACAAAGCAAAATGAAAGTGGATTTGCAGGAATAAAGAAGGATGGAAAATGGGGTAGCATAGATGGTAAAGGAAATGTGGTTATAGAACCAACATATAATTTAGATGAATATTTAAAAATAGATTTTATAGGCAAATGGCATTATGGAAAAGATACAAATATGAATTATTATAATCAAGAATAAAATAATATAATATTTGCACTAACAAAAGCGAAAAAGGGTAAAGGTGATAAAATGGAACTAAAGACAAATTATCAATACACATATTTTATACATCCATTTGTTATAAAAGATGGAAAATATCAAAAATATTTATTAAAAATGTTAAAGGATAAAAACTGTACGCTTAAAGTTTTTCAAAAAGAAAAAGACTTAAGAATGTATAAATATTTTTTACCTAAAACCAGAGATTTTCTATTTTCTAGTTTTAGTTTTACAAATAGTAAATTAAGAAAATTTGAAGAATTACCTATAGAAACTAGAGCAGCAGTACTTAGCAAATATACTTGTAATATATTTGAATATGAATTAAAAAAAGATATACAAGCAAAAATGGGGGAAAAATCAGGAATATTCTTTGGAATACAAAAAGTAGAAATAATATGTTTTAGTACAGGAATATGTTTTTTATGTATGAAGACTAATGTAGAAGATAGTTATGAGTTTTCAAATGTATTGAATTTTAACTATAAATTCAGGGACATAAATCAAGAAATGTTTGATTTAGAAAATTATGACAATATACGTTTGCAAAATGATACATTTTCAAGTACAGAAACTTTAAGAGAGTTTATAAAAGAAATTACAGGATCAAATTCAGAAGCAATGAAATTAGACATAGAAACAGAAAGATTTTTAATATACTCATATGTATGTATAGATCAAGAAGCATGGAATAGTACAAACTCATTTGAAAGTATAAAACACAATTTTATAAAATATGTAAATATTTTACCAGCAGATAATAGTAGGGAACTTGAAGATGTAGGAATATCAACACTTTCAAAATGGAAATATGCAAAAATGGGCATAACAAAATCAGGAGTAATGTTATTTTCATCAAGTGCAGATATGAATAATTATACCATCTTACCAGATGAATTTGAGCAACAATATTTTTATACATATATACTTAATTTATATAAAAAGATATATCTAAAAAAATTGCAATTAGATTTTAAAAATATAAACAAAGTAAAACAAACAAGAAAAAAATTCATAGAATTTACAAAAAACTTATGGATACAAGAGATAACAGAAGATGAAATAGGAACAGCTATGAATCAAAAAATACAAGAAATTTTTGGATTAGATAAATTATATGGGGAAGTAAAAAGTAGTTATGATATTTTATATAAAGAATTGAATATACAAAGAACTGTAAAATTTACAGTAGTTATAGCCATAGTGCTTATAGCATTATTGGTAATTAATATATTAAATTTTGTGGAATTAGTTAGGGGACGGTCCTTAAATCCCTAAAATTAGGGATTAAGGGGACGGACCTCTTTTGATATTATAGGGTATTAAATTATTACAAACAAAAAAGATTAAAGAAAGCCCTCTATTGTTCTTAATAATGATGAAATATTTTTGACATGACAAAAGGAAGTGAATGAATTGGAAATAACATGTGGAATAGATATTATAGAAATAGATAGGATAAAAGAGTGTATAGAACCCTTAAATGAAAAATTTAAAGAAAGAGTATATACAGAAAAAGAAATTATATATAGTGAAAGCAAAAATAATCAGAAATATCAACATTATGCGGTAAGATTTGCAACTAAAGAAGCGGTGTTTAAGGCAATATCAAAATTTTTAGATGATAAATTTGAAATATCATGGAAAGACATAGAAATAACCAATGATGAAACAGGAAGACCAAAAGTTAAAATATATCATGAAATCTCAAAAAAAATAGATAAAATAGATATTAGCATGTCACATTGTAAACAATATGCAGTGGCTAATGTTGTAATTACATGGAATTAATAATAAAGAATAATAGTATAATAAGTTATATTATTTATAATTTTAAAATTTATAGGTAAAATATAGAATTCAAAAGGAAGTATATAAAAATGAATTTATTTGATAATCATGCCCATCTAGATGATGAAAAATTTGATAATGATAGAAAAGTAATAATAGAAGAGATAGGCAGAGAAATAAAAGGCTTTATTTCAGCAGGATATAGTTTAGAAGGATCTAAAAGAGCAGTTGAATTAAGTAAAGAATATGATTTTATTTATGCAACATGTGGTATTTCTCCGAATGATATTCCACAATCTGAAGAAGAATTGTGGAAAAACTTAGATGAAATTAAGAATCTAGTAAAAATAAATAAAAAAGTTGTAGCAATAGGGGAAATAGGATTAGATTATTATTGGGAAAAAGACGAAAAGAGAAGAGAATTTCAAAAAGTTGCATTTATGAAACAAATAGAACTGGCAAATGAATTAGAATTACCTATTGTAATTCATACAAGAGATGCAATAATGGATACATTAGAAATCTTAAAACAAAATGATGTGGAACATAAAGGAGTATTTCACTGTTGCCCATTGAATAGAGAACTAGTAAAAGAAGCGTTAAAATTAGGATTTTATATATCATTTGCAGGACCAATAACATTTAAAAATTCAAAAAATGCTAATGAAATAATAGAAATGGTACCAAATGACAAAATGTTAATAGAAACAGATAGTCCGTATTTATCACCAGAACCACTTCGTGGGAAAAGAAATGATCCAAGAAATGTTAAATATATAGCACAAAAAATAGCAGATGTAAAAGGTTTGACTTTAGAAGAAGTAGCAAATATAACGTATAGTAATGTGAAAAGAATTTATAAAATGGATGGTTCTTAATTGCTAAAGAGATGTGCTAAATAGGGAAATTGGGGACGGGGTTAAAATCCCTATAAATTAAAAACAAAGAAAATGTTTTTATGTTCTAGATTCATATAGGGATTTTAACCCCCGTCCCCAATTTCCCTATCTTATCTAGCCGTCATCTATTTAAGATTTCTTAAAGCTTCAATTCTATCCTCAGTACTTGGATGAGTTGACCAAATGTTGGTAGAACGTTTTTTACCATTCTTTTTAAAAGGATTAACAATATACATATTAGCAGTAGCTTTGTTAGCAGTCTTTAATTCATTAGTATCAGCTTCTAATTTTTCTAAAGCAGATATAAGTCCATCTGGGTTACGAGTAAATTGAACAGCTGTAGCATCTGCTAAAAACTCTCTTTTTCTAGAAAGGGCTAATTGCATCAAAGAACCAAATATAGGTGATATTATTAAGAATATTAATCCAATAAGCATTAAAATCCCATTTCCTTTGCTATCACTATCATTATCTTTTGTTCCACCAAAAAATAGAACTCTAGTAAACAAATCAGATAGCATTACAATAAATCCTACCATTACAGAAACAACACAACTAAGTCTGATGTCATAATTTTTAATGTGACTTAATTCATGAGCAATAACGCCTTCTAATTCATAATAATCTAGTTTGTCTAATAAACCTGTAGTAATACATATAACAGCATTTTCTGGATTCCTTCCTGTTGCAAAAGCATTAGGTTGAGGGTCATCAACTACATATAATCTTGGTTTGCTATTTAGACCAGATGTAACCATTAAAGCATCTAAGATATTTACAATTTTTAAATCCTCTTCTTTTGTAGCTGGTCTAGCTCTATTTACAGATAAAACTATTTTATCACTGTAATAATATGAACCCCAAGCAGTAGCAATAGAAAAGATTAGAGCTATTACAATAGAAAAGGTTCCTAATTCTAATGCGTTACATATAAAATAAACAATTAATGTTATTACAATTATAAAAATTCCAACAATAATTCCTGATTCTAATTTATTTTTTTTAATATTCTGATACATTTTATTCAGTCCTTCCATATTCATAATATAAATTACTTTATAATAAAAATAAGATTATTAATTAAAATAAAATTTTAATTAATAATCTTTAGGTTTTTATTTTAATTAAACATTTTTTCCAAAATCAACTTTTACATTTTTTCTAGCAGTATCACTTTCAGTTTCAAATAAATCACGAGGTTGAAATTTAAACATACTAGCAATAATATTTGATGGAACAACTTGTAGTTTAGTGTTATACATAGTTACAGTATCATTATAAAATTGTCTAGCATAAGAAATTTTATTTTCTGTATTTCTTAATTCTTCAGATAATTCAGAGAAGTTTTGATTAGCTTTCAATTCTGGATAGTTTTCAGAAATAGCCATAATTGTTTTTAAAGTTTCAGATAATTGATTATCAAGTGCGGCTTTTTCAGAAACACTACTAGAATTAGCCCAAGAACTTCTTAAACTTGCAATTTTTTCAAAAGTTGCTGACTCATGTTCCATATAACCTTTTACAGTTTCAACAAAATTTGGAATTAAATCGAATCTTCTTTGTAATTGAACATCAATTTGACTCCAAGCATTATCAACCTTTATTCTTGCATTAACTAAACTGTTATAAAGACCAATAGCTATAATAAGTATTAAAATGATAATTCCTAATATAATCCAAACCATAAAAATCCTCCTTAATATATTATATACAAATAGATGATAACATATTAACCAAATTTATACAATAAAAATGTGAAAAAAATATGAATAATGTGTAATGTTTTAAAAACCACTGAATATAATAATAATGAGATTATTGTAAAAAATCAAAAATCTTCAAACACTGATGAAAACAAGAAAAGGCCAAAATTTGACAAAATATGAAATATATAGTATAATATTTGTGTTGCCAAAAGGAGGTAATAAATTTCTATGAAAAGAGAAGAAAAAGCTTCAATTTCTATAATGAAAATAATTTGCATAAGCATAATGTTAATTTTAATATCAGGTATAGGAGTTCTAGCAGTAAATACAAAACTTAATGATGTAAAAATAACATTACAAAATGGATATGAAATGACAGTATTAACATCAAAGAGTAAAGTTTCTGAAATTTTAGAAGAAAATAATATTGTTTTAGAAGAAAATCAAAAAACAATACCAAATTTAGACAGCGAAATCACAGAAGGTCAAGATATAAAAATAACAGACAAGTCATATAACGAAGTTCAAATTGCTAAAATATCAGAAGAAGGAGCTCAAACAACATTAGATCAATTATTACAAAATTATGCTCCAATAACTGAAAAAATAGTAGTAGAACAAGTTACAATACCATTTGAAACAATAACAAAGAATTCTACAACAACAACAGAAAATACAACAAATAAGGTATTACAACAAGGAAAAGATGGCTTAAAAGAAGTAACATATAAAATAAAATATCAAAATGATGTAGAAATTGAAAAAACAGTTATATCTGAAAAAGTAATAACAGAACCAGTAAATAAAATTGTTCAAGTTAGTAAAGTGGTTACAACAAGAAGTTCTACTTTACCAAGAACAACTACTACATCAACAACAACAGCTTCAGCTGGTGGTGCAGTATATAAAATAACAGCATATTGTCCTTGTAGTAAATGTTGTGGAAAAGCAACAGGAAGAACAGCATCAGGAACAAAAGCAACAGCAGGAAGAACAGTTGCAGCATCAGGAAAATTTGCTTTTGGAACAAAATTAAATATAGGTGGACACGTCTATACAGTAGAAGATAGAGGTGGCGCAGTAAATGGCAACAAAATAGATATATTTGTAAACTCTCATGCAGAAGCGTTACAATGGGGAGTTAGATACTTACCAGTAAGTGTAGTAAATTAAAATGAAGTAAAAGGCAGTTTTCTATATAAGAAGACTGCTTTTGTAATTTTTTAAATATATTCCAAAAGGAAGTTTTAAATTATAAGCAGATATTGATATTTGGTAAGATTTATAGTACAATAATGAAAATCAAATTAGCTTAAAATAATAAATGAAAATTGGATTTAGGATGTGTTACAAAGATGTCGAAAATAAAAAATTTTAATACATCCTCAAAATGGTAAAAAGGAATGAGTAAAAAATGAAATTAATATCATGGAATGTAAATGGAATAAGAGCATGTGTAAATAAAGGATTTGAGGAATTTTTTAAAAAGATAGATGCAGATATTTTTTGTATTCAAGAAACAAAATGCCAACCTGAACAAATAGATTTAGAATTTGATGGATATAAAAGTTATTGGAACAGTGCAGAAAAAAAAGGCTATTCAGGAACCGCAATTTACACTAAAATTGAACCAGTAAATGTAAAATACGGCATAGGAATAGAAGAACATGATAAAGAAGGAAGAGTAATTACATTAGAATTTAAAGATTTCTATATGGTGGATATATATACACCAAACTCAAAAAGAGAATTAGAAAGATTAGATTATAGACAAGTTTGGGAAGATGAAATACGAAAATATCTTTTAGAATTAAATAAAAATAAGCCTGTTATTATGTGTGGCGATTTAAATGTTGCACATAAAGAAATAGATTTAAAAAATCCAAAAACAAATAGAAGGAATGCAGGATTTACGTATGAAGAAAGAGAAAAAATGACCGAATTATTGAATGTAGGATTTACTGATACATTCAGATACTTATATCCTGATAAAGAAAATGCATATAGTTGGTGGTCTTATATGGGTAAAGCTAGAGAAAAAAATGTAGGCTGGAGAATAGACTATTTTATAGTATCAAAAGATATTGAAAATAAAATAAAAGAAGCAACAATTTATTCTGAAGTAATGGGAAGTGATCATTGCCCAGTCGGTTTAGAAATAAATATATGATAGAAATTAAAATTTAAAAGAAACCATGTTTAAAAGATAAATAGAAAATGAATTTTATAAAAGTTTTAAGAATATTTTAATTAATGATAGTAAATTATAAATTCGATAAAGCGAAGGGAGAAAATTTTGTATGAATGAAATAAAAAACCATTGGAAAAAGTGGTTATACTGGTTTCTATTAGGTGTAGCAATAATTATTGTATACAAAACATTAGACAATTTTGGTGATATAACAAATAGTATAGGAACATTTTTTAGTATAATAAGTCCATTTTTAGTAGGAATTTTCATAGCATATCTATTATATGTACCATGCAAAAAAGTAGAAAATGCATTAAAAAAAGTAAAATTAAAAATAATATCCAAAAGTGCAAGAGGACTATCAATTTTATTTGTATACCTAATAGCATTACTATTAATTGTAATATTAATTAATGTCATACTACCAGTAGTTTTTGAAAGTGTATCAGACTTTATAAATAATATACAAGGATATTATGATACAGCAATAAATAACTTTAATAATTTACCAGAAGATTCTGTTTTTAAAAGTCAATTCGTAAAAGAAATGATAGATGAAGTAAAAAATATTAATATAAAACAATATATAACTCCTGATAAAATATTTGAATATTTAATAAATGCATTAAGTGCTGTTACTGGAATTTTTGAAATATTTGTTGCATTAGTAGTTTCTATATACATATTAGCTGATAGAGCAAAATTACTTAACTTTCTAAAAAGATTTGCAAGTGCAATATTTAAACAAGAAACATATAAAAATATAGATAAATATTTTAATAACTCTAATGAAATCTTTTTTAAATTTATAGCAAGCCAATTTTTAGATGCAATAGTAGTGGGCGTTTTAGTCACAATAGCTATGTCACTAATGGGAATAAAATATGCACCATTATTAGGATTTTTTATAGGACTATTTAATATGATACCATATATAGGTGCAATAATAGCAGTAGCAATATCAGCACTAGTCACACTTATTACAGGAGGATTATCACAAACCATTTGGATGTTAATAGTAGTTATAATTTTACAACAAATTGATGCAAATATAATTAACCCAAGAATTGTAGGTCAATCACTAAAAATAAGCCCATTGTTAGTAATCTTTGCAGTAACTGTTGGGGGAGCATATTTTGGAATATTAGGAATGTTCTTAGCTGTACCGATAGTTGCAGTATTGAAAATTTTAGTTGAAGATTATATAAATTATAGATTGAAATTGAAAGAAATAAATAATAAAAATGTCTAAAAATCAAAAGCGTGATAATGTCACATTTTTTAAACGGAAAATGTGATTTCATCACGTTTTTCTTGACCCCAAATTTTGGCTTTAGTAATAATATAAAATCAATACCATTATATGTAGCATATTTGATATAAAAAATTCTGCTAAAACCTTGACTTCCCTAAGAATTTATTATATAATAATATGGATTTTTTATCAAACATTTTATTCAAAGGTTAAAAATTAAAAGAAGAGGAATTAAATATAAGGAGCCGTAAGTAATTTTAAGATTGTAAAAGCAGACAATTTTAAAATCTTATTTGCAAATTATATTTGAGAGGGACTTCTTTTAAATAATATATATTATCAACATATGTTGATATTTGTTCTGC
>CALXXK010000036.1 GCA_944392675.1 uncultured Clostridia bacterium | reverse complement strand
TTCTAATCTTGCAATTTCTTTTACTTTAAATTCTGATTTTTCTTTTATTCCTACAACATATGCTTCTTCTAATGTTTTAAAGTTTCCAAAAGGAACTAAAACTTTGCTTCCTGCTAATATAAATTCTTTTATATTTTTTGGAATTTCATAATCAAATGTTCTATTAAGTTTTTTTGCTGTACTATTTATTATTACTTCTGCAATCATTTTTACTCCTTAATTTTTTTAATAAAATGTTTTTTTACATAGTTAAATTAATATTTTGATTATATAATTATTTTTTATCTTATTCAACATAATTTTATTAATTTTTTCATTAAATTCTATTGAATTTATTTTATTTTTAGTATAGTATATACTATGAAAAAAAAGTTTTACATAGGAGGACCCATAATGCCAAGAAAAACAAAAGAACAAAAAAGCGAAGAAGAATTAAAAAGAAAATCTACAGTTAGAAATAAAACTAAAAAAGAAGTAAAAACGACTACAAAATCATCTACCGCAAAAACTAATTCAAAAAATAAATCAAATAAAGCTGACTTAAAAGAAAAAGCTAATGCTAAGACTACTACTTCAAATAAAAAATCTACAACTTCAAAAACCAGAACTACACCAAAAACTAAATCTAGTACTTCTAAAACAAGATCTAAAAAGAATAGTTCTGCTAAAAAAGAAATTGTAGAATATTATGATTTACCATATCGCTATAATCAAACAATAGTAAAAGTTTTGGCTCAAACTCCTTCTAATCTATTCGTATATTGGGATATTTCTGATGAAGATAGAGAAAACTACAAGCTTCAATATGGTGAAGATTTTTTTGAAAAAACAAAACCTGTTCTAATTGTACATAATACTACATTAAATTATTCTTTTGAAGTTGAAATAAATGATTTTGCTAATAGTTGGTATTTAAGTGTTGCTGATAGTAAGTGTAATTATAGAATAGAATTAGGTAGACGTCCTAATATTAAAACAGAGAAATTAAATAAAGACTATATTTATATTTCTAGTTCAAATGAAATAGAATCTCCTAATGATAGAATTTTGTTTGATAAAACTCATCCTGAACAAATTATTTATTTTAGGAATGTAAAATCTGGAAATACTTATACCAAACAAATTTCAGATGTCTCATTTATTAAAAGTTTCGGTAAAATATACACTATTTATGATTTATATAAAGCAATTTATCAAAATGAAAATATAGAAGAAATATATGACTTATCTAATCCTTCTTCTGGCAATCCATCTTCTGGGAGCCTTTCTTCTAGATAAACAAATCGGAAAGCCTTAACATTTGTGCTTATTTTATCTTTCCTCGTTGGCTTTCCGTTAATTTGTTCATGCTCCAAATTTATGAAATAAATTTGTGTGCAACTGTTGGAGCATAGCACCTTTAAATGTACACACATTTCAAAGTGGTGGTATAGATAAATTACACAAAGAAATAATATAAGCTTTAAAATGTTATAAACAGAGAAAATGTTATCAATTACAAAGGAGAATTAAAATGAAATCAAAAAAAGGTTATGTTAGTTTTGTTTTACATGCACATCTTCCATTTATTCATCATCCTGAAAGTGATGACTATCTAGAAGAATCTTGGTTATATGAAGCTATATCAGAAACATATATACCTCTTTTAACTAATTTTCAAAAATTAGTAGATGAAGGTGTTAACTTCAGAATTACAATGTCTATGACTCCTCCTCTACTTTCTATGTTGGATAATAAATTATTACAAAAAAAATATATAAACTATTTAAAGCAATTAATAGAGTTATCAGAAAAAGAAATAAAAAGAACTGCTGGTGATGAACGTTTAAATAAACTATCTAAATATTATTATGATAGATATTCAAATGATTTACATTTATTTAAAGATATTTATAAATGTAACTTAATTGAAGCTTTTAAACATTTTCAAGATATAGGGGTTCTTGAAATAATTACATGTGGTGCAACACATGGTTATTTCCCTATTTTATATGTAAATGAAAAAACTGTTAAAGCTCAAATAGCAGTTGGTGTCCAAACATATGAAAGATATTTTGGAAGAAAGCCTCGTGGCATTTGGCTTCCTGAATGTGGATATGTTCCAGAAGCTGATAAATATCTAAAAGAATTTGGTATTGATTATATTATCACAGAATCACATGGTATTTTATACGCTGACCCCACTCCTATATATGGAACTTTTGCTCCAATAGTTTCTCCAGAAGGTGTAATAGCTTTTGGTCGTGATATAGAATCATCTAGACAAGTATGGAGTTCTATTAATGGATATCCTGGTGATTTCAATTATCGTGAATTTTATCGTGATATAGGATATGATGCTGATTATGATTATATAAAACCATATATTGCTCATAATGGTGTTAGGGTTCATACTGGAATTAAATATTATAGAATTACTGGAAAAACAGAATTTAAGGATTATTATAACCTTCAATGGGCTAAAGACTCTGCAGAAAGGCAAGCAGGTCATTTCTTAGACTGTAGAACAGCTCAAATTGAAAATTTATCTCAATATATGGATACTCCACCAATTATACTTTGCCCATATGATGCAGAACTTTATGGTCACTGGTGGTATGAAGGACCTTATTGGTTATATATTTTATTTAAAAAGATTTATTATGATGATTGTAATTTTGAATTAATTACGCCATCTGAATTTATAGATAAATATCCAAATATGCAAGTATCTTCTCCTTGTCGCTCAAGTTGGGGTGCTAATGGATATAGTGAAGTATGGTTAAATCCATCAAATGATTATGTACATAGACATCTTCATGTTGCAGGTGATAGAATGTGCGAATTAGCTTATCTTTTCCCTGATGCTAAAGGTCTAAAGAAAAAAGCTTTAAACCAATGTGCTAGAGAATTATTGCTTGCCCAAAGTAGTGATTGGCTGTTTATTATTACTAATGGCACTATGGTGGATTACGCTAAGAAAAGAATTAAAGATCATATAGGAAGATTTACTAAATTATATTATCAAATAAAAAATGATGAGATAGATGAGGAATTTTTGAAAGATATTTCTAAAAAAGATTGTGTTTTTCCTGATATTGATTATAGAATTTATTCTTAAAGAAGGGGACGTTCCTTAAATCCCTAAAATTCGGGAACAAAGGGACGGACCTTAGCACATGAAAAAAACGTAATGATTTTTTTGTTTTATAGAAATTAATTAAAATAGAAACTCTTAATAAATTTTATGGAAAAAGTTCAAACTTTTGTGTTTGTAATGGTTCCAAAAATTTATTTAGAGTTTCTTTAAAAATATATTGATAAATAAACTAAAAATTCATTACGTTGTTCTCATGTGCTAAGGTCCGTCCCTTTGTTCCCGAATTTTAGGGATTTAAGGAACGTCCCCTTTTTATACTCTTGATTCTACTATTAATTTTATACCAGTTCTGTCTTCTCCTTCAACTTCAACCTCAGCAAATGCTGGTATACAAACTAGGTCTACACCTGATGGTGCAACAAACCCTCTTGCTATTGCCACTGCCTTTACTGCTTGATTTAATGCTCCTGCTCCAATTGCTTGCATTTCTGCCTTGTTTGATTCTTTTACTAATCCAGCTATAGCTCCTGCTACTGAATTAGGATTTGATTTTGATGAAATTTTTAAAACTTCCATTTTCTTTTGCCTCCTATTTTTTTATTTTTGTTGCAACTTTTATGATTTTTATTTTACAATATTTGGAAATAGTTGTAAAGTATTTTTTTGAAAATTTTATTAAATTTCATCGCAAATTCATTATGCTTTCGACATTTTTCGCTTTATCATATTTTTATTATATCTATTATGCTTTTTTATACATTTTTATGACTAAAATTTTATATTAATATTAAATCAATATTATTGAATGATTTGATTTATCCTGACTATTTTTTATTTTATTATTTTATTATTTTATTATTTTATTATTTTATTCTTATATTCTTATATATTTTTATTATAGCATCTTCTATTATAACTGTTGATATTTAACTTTTAACTTAAATATTAATTCTTTCTAAGTTTCTAACTTTATTTGTTTCCTCATCTATATCAAAAATTACCCCATTAAACATACATTCTCCTATTGCTATTTTATATCTTTCTGGTAATGTTGTTTCAAATCTTTTTATTGATACATCTATGTCCATTCCTATTACTGAATATTTAGGGCCTGTCATCCCAATATCAGTTATATATGCTGTTCCTTTTGGTAATATTTTTTCATCTGCAGTTTGTACATGAGTATGTGTACCATAAACCATCGTAGCTTTTCCGTCTAAAAAATATCCCATAGCTATTTTCTCTGCTGTTGCTTCAGCGTGGAAATCAACTATTATTATATCTATTTCTTTTTCCATTTTTTCTATTATACTTTTTGCTGTTAAAAATGGATTTTCAGATAATACTCCCATATCTACTCTTCCTATTAAATTTATAACTGCTATTTTCTTATCTTTACAATTATAAATTCCATATCCTTTTCCTACTACTCCTTGTGCATAATTTGCAGGTCTAATTAATTTAGGATGGTCTATAAATTTGAAAATATCTTTTTTGCCCCAAGTATGATTTCCCATTGTTATTACATCAACTTTTGCTTCTAATATGTCATGAAAGTTTTTTTCTGTAATTCCCATTCCTTCTGCTGAGTTTTCTCCATTAGCTATGACAAAATCTATATTTTCTTTTTCTCTTAATATTTTTAATTGTTTTCCTAATTCTTTTACTCCTGCTGAACCTATTAAATCTCCAACTGCTAAAATTTTCATATTATTCCTTCTTTCCATTTATAATTTTTTCCATATAGATTATACAGAATATCTATTATTTTTTCAACATTTAAAAGTAGTTTATTTTTTGTATTTTAGAGAACTTGTTATTGTCCAACTCCAATTAGTATTGGAATTTATATTTCCAAAAAAGCAAAAAAACATGGAAAAATACAACTATTTCCATGTTTTTTATTAAAGTATGTCAAAAGAGTCTATCCCTTTTGGCACATTTTTTATTTAGCATAATCTATTACTCTTGTTTCTCTGATTACATTTACTTTAATTTGTCCTGGATAATCCATTTCATTTTCTACCTTTTTAGCTACATCTCTTGCTAAAATTGTCATTTTATCATCAGAGATTTTATCTGGTTTAACCATAACTCTTATCTCACGTCCAGCTTGTATTGCAAAAGATTTTTCAACACCTTCAAATGAATCTGCAATTTCTTCAAGATTTTGTAATCTTTTAATGTATGCCTCTAATGTTTCTCTTCTTGCTCCTGGTCTTGATGCTGATATTGCATCTGCAGCTTGTACCAAAACTGCTTCTAGTGTTTGAGGTTCTACATCTCCATGGTGTGCTTCTACTGCATTTATTACAAGTGGATTTTCTTTATACTTTTTAAGGACTTCTACGCCTATTTCAACATGAGTTCCTTCCATATCATGGTCTAATGCTTTACCAATGTCATGTAATAAACCTGCTTTTCTTGCTAATTTAGGATCTAATCCTAATTCTTCTGCCATTATTCTAGCTAAGTTTGAAACTTCAATTGAGTGGTTTAATACATTTTGACCATAACTTGTCCTATATTTTAGTTTACCAATCAATTTTACTAAATCTGGGTGAAGACCAATTACTCCTGTTTCAAGAACTGCTCTTTCTCCTTCTTCTTTAATTGTGCTGTCCAATTCCTCTTTAGCTTTTTCGACCATTTCTTCTATTTTTGCCGGATGTATTCTTCCATCATCAATTAATTTTTCCAAAGTTATTTTTGCAACTTCTCTTCTTAAAGGGTCAAATCCTGATAGAACTACTGCTTCTGGTGTATCATCTATTATTAAGTCTACACCTGTTAAAGTTTCTATCGCTTTGATATTTCTTCCTTCTCTTCCTATAATTCTACCTTTCATGTCATCATTTGGAAGTGAAACTATTGATACGGTAGTTTCTTGTGAATGGTCTGCTGCACATTTTTGTACTGCATAACTTAGAATTTCCTTAGCATTCTTTATTGACTCTTCTTTAGCTTTTTGCTCTTTTTCTCTAATTAATGCTGCTTTTTCTGCTGTCAATTCTTTGTCCATTTCTGATAAAAGTTTTTGTTTTGCTTCTTCCTTTGTTAATGAAGCAATTTTTTGAAGTTCTACAACTTGTTGGTCATATAATTTTTGAACTTCTTCTTTCTCTTTTTCTACTTCTTGAATTTGTTTTTCAATTTCTTGTTCTTTTCTTTCAAAATTTTCTGAACGCCTTTCTAAGTTTTCTTCTTTTTGGATAAGTCTTGCTTCTTGTTTTTGTACTTCGCCTCTTCTTTCTTTAATCTCTTGATCTAATTCTTTTCTATTGTTCATTATCTCTTCTTTAGCTTTAAAAATTTCTTGTTTTTTCAAATTTTCTGCTTCTATTTTTGCTAAGTCTACTAATCTTTTAGCTTCGTTTTCTGCTCCTTGAATTTTAGATTCTGCAACTTTTTTTCTGTATGCCATTCCTACTAGCACACCTATTGCAAGTGAGATTAAGACAGCGGCGATTGTGATTACTATATCCATAATCTTACACCTCTTTCTTATTAAATTTTCAATGTTCGAATAAAATATATATCTATCATTTTTATAATATATTTTTTTCTTTCCTATTCTATTTTAACTTTATTATTGTAAACTGTCAAGTATTTTTTACTTAAAATCTTATTTCGTAAGAATTAATTCTTACAATTAATTTTATTTATATTAACAAATAAAAGGGAACCTTAAATATTGGATTCCCTTTTGAACATTAGAATATACGTCTTCTCTTCGTCGTTTCCTAACTACTCTATGTCCACCTCACGATGGATAGATTGTGCTTCCTAGATTATATAATTATAATTTTTCTATTTCACTTCTTGATAGTCCCGTTACTTTTGCAATAAAATCTATATCTAATTTTTCTTCTAACATTTTTTTAGCTATAATTAATTTACCTTTTATTACTCCTCTATTTTCTCCATCTTTTATTGCTTTTAATCTGTCTCTTCTTAATACTTCTTTTGCGTGCATCATTTCAATTCCTCCCTTTCCTTCTTTTATTATTTTTTCTTTCAATTCTTCTAAAGTTTCTTTGTTTATTTCATCTTCTAATAAATAATCAATTATTTCTAAAAATTTCTTTCTATCTTCTTTTTTATTTAGATTATTATATACTTCTTCTATCGTTTCTACTATTTCATCTGTATTTTTTAATCTTTCTATTATTGATATCTTTGAAATAAATAAATCATCTTTTATTGCTTTTTCTTTATCTCTTATATCTATTAAATTATATCCTGTTATTGTCTCTACCTTTTTTATAGTTTCAAATTCCACTTGCATTTCTGTTACTTCTTGTTTTGTATTCCATACTTTTTCTCCTGTATATATAACTATAGGAATTACAGTTGGTATCCCTGCTTTTTCTATTTGACCTTTTATATTTTTTAGCCTTCCTCTTATTATTTCCATGCTGTATTCTAATATTCTGTACGCCATTTTTTTGTCCACTTTTGTTTGATGTTCTATTAAAAAAAATATTTCTTTTCCCTTAATTTTATATACTATATCTGCTTCTTTTTCTTCATCTTCTCTTAGTTTGTATGTATTTTTTTCTATTATTTTATAAATCTTCAAATAATCATTTAATGTGTATATTATCAAATTTTACCTCCTTATTATATTTTGTTTTTTATCATTAGTCAACATTTATTTATTAGTAAATATTCTTTCTTTCTACCTCCTTTGCGTTTTTTCTCTCTTTTTCTCTTTTTTTCTTATTTTGGGAATTTTTTAGATTTTTTATCTATAAAAATTTTTGAATTATAAAATTTTTTATTTTATAGAAAAGTACATCTTTATTTGTATATTTATATATAACCTAAAATTAAGTCATTTCAATATGCACTATATAGAAAAAATATAAGATGTATAGCATGAACATAATTTTCTTCAATGAATTATGTTTATACTATAACATCTTATATTATAAAAATCAAGAAAAATCGTTCGACTTTTTTCGACATGCCAATATCTTTTATGTATTTAAATATTGATGTATAAAAATGTCTTAAAAAGAAACGTCCCAAATGAGGCATTCACAATGCTTTAAGAATTTCATAAAATCTGCAAAAGAAATTAATATACTAGCATCATTTGTATTAGGATGAAAAGCTAGTAATTCTTTATCTTTTAAATCCTTATCAATCAATACTTCTATATTTTTTTCTTTATTATTTATTAATCCCATAGGTGTAACACTACCTGGTTCTAAATTCAATTGTTCTTTTAATCTTTTAGGAGATGCAAAACTTAATCTTTTTGAATTTACTTTTTCTTGTATATTTCTCAAATTTGCTTGTTTTTCTCCACATAATATTACTAAAAAATATCTTTTAGCTTTTTCATCTCTTAAAAATAGATTTTTGCAAATCTCTGCGCCTTCGAATATATCTCTGTTTAATTTGCTCATTTCATCAATAGTATAAACTGGTTTATGTTTAACCAGTTTATACTCTATTTTTAATTTGTCTAATACTTGTAGGACTTCTTCCATTTTAGTTTCATCCTTTCCATACTTACCATAAACGTTACAATAGTATATTTTTTATATTATTTTACTACTTCTACATCTATTTTTACATTATAACCATTTATATTTGTATCTGTGTATTCTGTTCTTTCTTCATTATATACTACATTATTTGCTAATGTATCATGTTTTATTACATCTTCAAATTTGTGTATTACATCTTCTACTTCTTTATCTCCAGATACATATAAGTTTATTCTGTCAAGTACTTCAAATCCTTTGTCTTTTCTCATATTTTGAACTTTTGATAATACTTCACGTAGTAGACCTTCTTCTTTTAGTTCTTCTGTGATTGTTGTGTCTAGTACTACACCTATTTCTCCTTCACCACTAAATGCAAATCCTTCTTTACCTTGCATTGTGATTAATAGATTTTCTGAGTTTAAAGGTATTTGAATATCTTCTATTTCAATATATTCTACTCCACCATTTTGTACTTTGTTTGCTAAGTCCATTTGATTTTTCTTTGATATTTCTTCTCTTATTTTTGGAATTAGTTTTCCATATTCTTTACCTAAAACTGGTAAGTTTGGTTTTATTTCAAAGTTTACATATTCATTCATTTTTGCGCCAAGTTCAATATTTTTTATGTTCAATTCTTCTTTTACTATATCTTCATAATATTTTGGTAGAGTATTAATTGAAATTAGCATTTTTGAAAGTGGTTGTCTATTTTTTATATTACTACTATTTCTAGCACTTCTTCCTAATTTTACTATTTTATATGCTAAATCCATTTCTTCTTCTAGTTTTTTATCTATTGCTTTTTCGTCTACTTCTGGCCATAAACATAAATGCACACTTTCTGGTTCGTTTTTGTTTAGTCCTACTACTAGATTTTGATATATTTCGTCCGTTACAAATGGAATAAATGGTGCTGAAATTTTAGATAAAGTTACTAATACTTTGTGTAGTGTTACATATGCTCCTATTTTATCATCTGTTAGGTTTTCACTCCAAAATCTTTCTCTATTTCTACGTACATACCAATTTGATAATTCATCTGTAAAGTCCTCTATTTGAAGTGCTGCTGATGTTATATTATATTCGTTTAATTTTTGGTCTACTTCTTTTACTAATGTATTTAGTTTAGAAATTATCCATTTATCCATTACATTTGTTAATTTGAAGTCTTTATATTCATATGGATTGAATTTGTCGATTTCTGCATATAGTACATAGAATGAATATACATTCCATAATGTACTTAAAAATCTTCTTTGTGTTTCTTGTACGCTTTTGATTCCTAGTCTTTTTGGAAGCCATGGTGCACTACTTGTATAGAAATGCCATCTTGTGCTATCAGCTCCTACTGTATTTAATAATACCATTGGATCTACACCATTTTTCTTTGATTTAGACATTTTTTGTCCATGTTCATCTAATACGTGTCCTAATACTATACAATTTTCAAATGGTGTTCTATTAAATAGTGCTGTTCCTATTGCTGTTAGTGTATAGAACCATCCTCTTGTTTGGTCAACTGCTTCTGAAATGAACTGTGCTGGGAAATTGTTATCAAACATTTCTTTGTTTTCAAATGGGTAATGCCATTGTGCAAAAGGCATTGAACCTGAATCAAACCAGCAGTCTATAACTTCTTTTGCTCTTATCATTTTCTTACCACATTTTGGACATTTTAGATGTACATTATCTATATATGGTTTATGAAGTTCTATATCATCTGGACAGTCTATTGCTTTTTCTTTTAATTCTGCAATTGAACCTATACATTCTTGATGTCTACAATTTTCGTCTTCACATGTCCATACAGGTAGTGGAGTTCCCCAATATCTATCTCTTGAGATTCCCCAGTCTATAACATTTTCTAGGAATTTTCCAAATCTTCCTGTTCTTATTGTGTCTGGATACCAATTTACTTTGTTGTTATTTGCAACTAGTTCATCTCTTAGTTTGCTCATTGCAACAAACCAACTTTCTTTTGGATAATATAAAAGTGGTGTGTCACATCTCCAACAGTGAGGATATGAGTGCATGTGTTTTTCTTTGCTAAATAGTTTATTTTGTTCTTTTAACCATTTACAAATATCTTCATTGCAATCTCTTACAAATCTTCCTGCCCATGGTTCTACTTCTTTTACAAATTTTCCTGATTTATCTACTAGGTTTATAAATGTAATTCCATTTTGTTTTGCAACTAAACTATCATCTTCACCATATGCTGGTGCAATATGAACTATTCCTGTACCATCTGTTAATGTTACATAATCTCCATGTATTACTTCAAATGCTTTTCCTTCAATTTCCCCAAATGGCATTAATCTTTCATATTTAGTTCCAAGTAATTCTTCTCCTTTGAATGTTTTTATTATTTCATATGGTGTTTCTCTTAGTACTGGTTCTAGTAGATCTTTTGCCAAAATATAGTTTTCGTATTGTGGTTCTTCATCTGTTCCAATATTTGCTTTTACTTCTGCATATTCATATGATTTATTAACACAAAGTGCTAAATTTGATGGTAATGTCCATGGTGTTGTTGTCCATGCTAAAATGTATGTGTTTTCTTTTCCTGTTACTTTGAATTTTGCAATACATGTTAAGTCTTTTACATCTTTGTACCCTTGTGCCACTTCATGTGATGATAATGCTGTTCCACATCTTGGGCAATATGGCATGACTTTATGTCCTTCATATAATAATCCTTTATCCCACATTTGTTTTAATGCCCACCATACTGATTCTATATATTCATTATGATATGTTACATATGGATTTTCCATGTCAACCCAAAATCCTACTT
>CALXXK010000035.1 GCA_944392675.1 uncultured Clostridia bacterium | reverse complement strand
GCTTTGGCATTTTCATAATTTATATCAAAATATGCATCTTTTATGTTTGATCCTTGACTTGATTTTATATATACTATGTCTATGCCAGATTCTTTTACTTGACTGTAATTTATGTACCCTTGCCAATTACTAACATCAATTCCTTGGTATTCTAAATTTGATACTGGTGTTATTGCATATATAAAATTGGTGTTCATAAATAATATTATTGTAATTATTATGAAAAAACTGAAAATGATATTTATTTTTTTCTTCATAAAAAACCTCCACTACATATATTAATTTATTATATGTAACAGAGGTAATTTCGTTAATTTTTAATCAATACCATAACAATATAGTTCACAGTCTGTCCCAAGGTGTGTTACCATTGCAAATTTATAATTTTGAATGTGATTGAAATAATTATAGAAATTCTTTATTAATTTTTTGGAAAATGTTCACGTCGAGCTTTAGCTCGGACTAAGTGAAAGGGTGCCAAAAAATTAATTTAGAATTTCTTAAATTATGTAATGAACCGAAAAATTATAAATTTGCAATGGTAACACACCTTGGGACAGACTGTGAACTATATTATTTATATAATTAATTCATTAAAATTTCTCCTTCTATTCCTTCTTCTAAATGTTCCACAAAATTCATTGCATCTTCTTTGCTTCCAACTATTTCTCCATAATGAATTGGAACTGCAATTTTCGGTTTTATTATATTTACTAATTCAACTGCCTCATCTGAAGTCATTGTATATGTTCCTCCTACAGGAACAAAAGCAACATCACATTTCACCTTTTTATTTTCTTCTGTGATATCCGTATCTCCTGCAATATAATATATTGTATTATTTATATTTATCAGATATCCTACCCAATTATTTCTTTTTGGATGAAAGTCTTTATTTGTGTTATATGCTGGAATAGTTTCTATTTTTATATCATCAATAACATGTTTTTCATATGGTTTCATTACCACTATATTTTCATCTTTAAATCCTATATTCTTTGTCTTTTCGTATAAATCTTCTGTGATAATTATTTTTGTATCAGCTTTTCTTACTTTTTCTATGTCTTCTTCTGAAAAATGGTCATAGTGTGAATGTGTTATAAGTATAATATCTGCATCATTACTTTGTTCTCTTATATGAAATGGATCACTATATATAATTTTTTGTGCATCCATTTTAATTGAGCTATGACATAAAACTTTAATATTCTCTATCATAATTAAACCTCCTATTTGTTTTTTATAATTTTATCATATTAGTTCATAAAAAAGCAATCACTATATTTCCTATATGCATAATTTATTATCGCTCAACCATAATACTATTTGATAATTTTTTAAGTTTGATGAAAATTAATTGAATTAGAAACTATTAATAAATTTTTATGAATATTAAAAATAAAGTTCAGTTCTTTTTTTATTTTTTTTTAATAATATTATACTGGTGATATTTTGAGAAAAGCTAAAATTTTATTAATAAATGGATCAATTCTTACAATATCAGCACTATTTATGCGTTTTGTTGGTCTTGCTTTTAATGTTTATTTATCTAATAAATTAGGTGCTGAAACAATTGGAATTTTTACACTAGTCATGTCTGTATATTTATTTTTTGTAACTATCGCAACTTCTGGTATCAGTATGGCTACTACTTGTATTGTTTCTGAAGAGTTAGAAAAAAGCAATAAACATATAGCTTTTCAAAGTCTTAGAACAACTATGGGGTTAAGTCTTATTTTAGGTATAACATCTGGTATATTAATTATTGTTTTTTCTGACTTTATAATTTCAGTTTGTTTAAATAATTTAGTTAGTAAAAAAATATTATTTTATATAGCAATAGGCTTACCGTTTATTGCTATGTCATCTTGCATAAATGGTTACTTTTCTGCAATTAGAAAAGCATATAAAACTGCTTTTGTTCAAAGTTTTGAACTTGTCTTTAAAATCATTGTTACGATAATTCTTCTCCCTAATTCTATTTCAAAAGGAGTTGAAAGTATTTGTATAGCATTAATTTTAGCTGATGTTATTGCAGAAATTGCATCTTTTACTGTTATATATTGCTGTTATATATATGAAAAACATAAATACTTTTCTTTTAGAAGTTCTTATGGTAATTTCAAAAAAATTGCAAAATTATCAGTTCCTGTTGCTTTGACTTCATATATACGTTCTGCTTTGTCTACTATAAAACAACTAATAATACCATCAAGACTTGAAAAATCTGGTCTTTCTTCTTCCATGTCTTTTGCTAGTTATGGAATTATTCAAGGTATGGTTATGCCTATTTTAGTTTTTCCTAATATATTTATAACTTCTTTTAGTAATCTTCTTATACCTGAATTTTCCAGATTTCATGCTACCAAATCTAGTAATAGCTTATCTATTATCTGTGATAAAATTTTCAAATTAACAGCTGTTTTTTCAGTATGTGTTTCAATTATTTTTTTATTATTTGCCAATGAATTAAGTTTAGCAATATATCAAAATTTAGAAAGTGCTAAATGGATTAGAATTTTATCACCTCTAGTTTTCTTTATGTATATGGATACTGTAATAGATGGCATTTTAAAAGGTATGCAAAAACAAGTCTTTGTCATGGGCGGAAATATTACAGATTTGGTTGTAACTATTATTTTATTATATTTTCTATTGCCTATATTAGGAATTTGGGGCTTTATTATATCTATTGTAGTTAGTGAATTGCTAAATTTCACTATTAGTTTTATTCAACTTTGGAAACTTACAAAATTTAAAATAGATTTTAAAAATTATCTCTTAAAACCTATTTTTGCTGGAGTATGTAGTTACTTAATGTTACATCTATTTTCTTGGATTAATACTAATTCTATTTTTGGTCTAATAATTAGTATTTTATGTTTTTGCTGTTTATATTTTTTAGTATACATTATATTAAATATAAAACTACCATTTTCTTTTAAATTTTCATAAACCATTTCTTGCATGTCTTAAAATGTCAATATTAATTTATGCGTTTTTATGGAATAATTATTTCAACTTAATATAAAGGAGATAATTATGATTAAAGAAAAAAGACTCGCCAAAAAATATACACAAGAAAAAATGTCTGAAATATTAGGCATCAGTTTAAGACAATATGTTAGAATTGACAACGAGGAAGACTTACCAAGGAGAGATGTTCTAAAAAATTTAATTATTGCTTTAGACTTGACAAATGAAGAAATTGGAGAATATATAAGAAGTATTACTAAAAGTATTGCATAATAATTTAAGCAATACTTTTAGTTGCAATATGTATATTTTCTATTGCTGCTTTCATTTCTCTAGAAATAATATTCTGAATTTGTGCTACTTCTTCTTGTTTTAATTCTTCTGCTTCTATAATTACACTAATACTATCTCCATTTACAAAAACAACATTATTTTCAAATCCTTTTGTTGATATCAAGTTTTCACAAATCATAATACTATTTTTTGTTTCATTTATTTTTGTTATTTCTTGTGTAGCTGTTTGTTTTTGTGTTTCTAAAGAATTACTGCTATTTAATACATTTTCATATGTTTCTATCATCTGTGAATACATTGTATCTCTTTCTAATTTTGATTTAACAAAATAATCATCTATATTTTGATTAGTACTACTAGTATCTATAGTTGTTTCATTTGTTGTAATATTAGCATTGTTGATATTATTAGCATTTTCTGTTGTGTTCATATTATTTTCATTTGTAGTTGTATTTGCTGTTATTTCGTTTGTGGTGTTTTCTTGTGTATTTGTATCTTCTGATACTACATCATTACTACTCACTAATTGTGCATCTCCAATATCTGCTAATTGTGTATCATCACTAGATTCCATTTTCATGCTTGTTTCTATATCTGCATTTTTTGTATTTGTTGTATAATTTAAATATCCTGCTGTAACTAACATTAAAGCTATAATATAAATAATAACTTGATTCTTTTTTAATATTTTCTTCATAAGCTTTCTCCTCACAAAATAAATTTATTTTTAATCATATAATACTCACATTCTTTAATTCACAAGATTACTCTCTTCTATAACACATATTAGTTCATTTCAAAAACTTGTATCTTATGTGTTGCAAGTCCTGTTACCGCTTCAACAGCTTGAATAATACTTGTTTTTACCGTTGCATCACTTGCTCCTTTAGCAGTAACAATCGCTCCTTCTACTTTTGGTTGAACCACTTTTTGAGTTATCGGTGTTTTTTCTCCATTTTCTTCTTGATATATTATTTCTTTTTGTGAATCCGTTTCTTGAATTTTCCTCGTTCCTCCCGATGTATCACTTTCTTCTGTATTGCTTATCTTAGAATTTTCGTTATACATTGGCACTATTTCATTTGATTCAGAATAATTTATAAAAACTTGTACATCGCCTACACCTTTTATTTTTGTAAGTATTTCTTCTAAATTTTCCTTTAAATTGTTACTTGAAGTAGTTTCTATATTGCTATTTACTTTTTCTGTATTTACATTATTTGATGCTAATTGTTTTGTAGTTGTACTATTGGTATTTTTACTATTATTTTTACTATCTCCATTCCATATTAAATTTATTGCTACTATTGTTATTATAAGTATTATTAAAAATACAACTAGATTTTCAATTTTTCTTTTATTATTTCCTTCCTGTTCTTCCCCTTCTTCTTTATTAAAAAATTTTTTTAATTTACCTCTAAACATTTTTCATTCACCCCATATTCTTCTATTAAAAATTTTTTTATGTTTTGAATGTCTGCATTTTTAATTTTCTCTTCTGTAATCTGTGATGAATTTTCATCACTTTTTGTCATATTATTATCACTTTCTTCACTATTTTCATTTTCTTTTTCCGTATTTATTGGTTTTATTTTTTGTACCTCAACAACTATTTTATCTTCTATTGTATTTTTTCGTTCATTTGTCTCATCTTGTGAATTTGTTTCTTTTTTTACATTTAATTTTATTTTTGTTATTTGTGTTTCTTCCTCTTCATTACCTATTTTAGCTTCTACTTTACATTCCGTTACTTTAAATCCTTTTTCTTGTATTTTTGATGTTATATCCTTTTCTAATTCATCTGTATATAATTGGATTATTCTTTTGTCCATTGAAGTCTGATCTACAGCCGTCGTTTCTGTTGTTTTGTAATTTTCTAAATCTATACTTCCTATGTCCAATATTTCTTTATTTTTTATAAAAGGTGATATTATGCTGAACAATATGTATATTCCCATTATCATTCTTATATATTTTTTCGTTTTATTATTTGGCAATAACATTTCCAAAATAGATACAATTACTATGGCAAGTCCTAAACTTTTCGCCCATGAACTTAAAAATTCTACCATTTTATCTCCTTACCTATACATCATTCCTGTATTAGAAATTTTTAAAACTAATGCTGTACCAATTATTAGTAATACAGAAAGCGAGCATAATATTGCAAGAAAAATTTTGAATACATCTCCTATTTGTTCTAGTAAATCAACTATCTTACCATCCGCTATTGGTTCTGTGACAGCTGCTAGAATTTTATATGCTATAGTCAGTATAGTGAGCTTTAATATTGGTATAATACATATTCCTACAACAATAATCACTCCAACAAACCCTACTGCATTTTTTAATATTATTCCACATCCTAAAACTGTATCAACTGCATCTCCAAGTATTTTTCCTACTACTGGTATAGCTGAACTCACTACCGCTTTTGTTGTCTTAGCTGTTATTCCGTCAACACTACTAGACAAAGTACCTTCTAATGAAACTACTGATACAAATATTGTTAATATAATTCCCAGAAACCATACTATTCCTGACTTTAAGAATTTAGCAATTTTTCCTATTTGCACTTTATCAGATATTTTAGAAATTATTACTAAGCTTATAACTACTAAAACTAAAGGTATCAATATTGTTTGTATAATATTTCCTATAAAATTTATTAAAAATAATGTTATTGGTTCTAGTATCGTTGTAGTAGTTATACTTCCTGTATATATCATTAAAGTCATCAGTAATGGTACTAAAATATTCATAAATCCAACTAGATTATTGCTAGTATCTTGTACTATTTTTACTATATCTGAAAAATTACTCATTATTATTGTAATTATTAATATATATTGAACATAATATATAATTTTCGATATATTATCATTTTCTAATCCATCACTTACAGATTTTAATATACTATGTATAATTATGATTGCCAATATTCCTGCTATTGCTCCTAATGCTGATGTGAATTCTTTTCCTAATAAATTTAATATTTTGCTTATGATACTGTCATTATTTACCTCTCCTTTTAATGCATCTTGCAAAATTTTATTAATATCAATATCTTCAAAAAACTCTCCCGTATATTTCTGTGACTCTTGTATAAAATCATTAATTCCAAATTCTTCTTGTTGCTCTTCCAAAGTTTGGCTTTGACTATCATTTTCATTTGTATTTTCATTTGCATATATACTATTTATCGGAAAAATTATTAGTATTATAGTTATAAATAAACAAACTATCTTTTTCATTAGTGGCTCCTTTTTATGGTAATATTTTTAATACTATCTCTAACAATGCTGATATTATTGGAATTGACATAGCTATAATTATTATTTTACTACCTATTTCCACTTTACTTGCTATTGCTGCCTCTCCTGCATCTTTACAAACGCTCACTGCAAATTCTGCTAAAAACGCTATTCCTGTAATCTTTAATAATAATGCAAGAAATTCTGTATTTATTGATGCTTTACTCGCTATAGAATTTAGTAATTGTATTATGTCTGTCAGCTTATCTGTTATCAATAATATAATTAATATACCTGTTAGTATACTCACATAAATAGCAAATTCTGGTCTATATTGTTTTAATATAATGATTATTATTAAAGCGATAAGAGCAATACCAATAATTTTTATAATATCCATTTTGTTTGCTCCTTCCTAGACTATTTTTTGTGACATTTATTTTTTATATTAATATAAATCTTTGATTTCACTTTAAAGATTAAATATTGTCCTTACTGTATCAAATAATCCACTTATTTCTTTTATTACCATTGTCAATACTATTACCAAGCCTGCCAAAGTAGTCATCATTGCTTGATCTTCTCTTCCCGCTCTCACTAAAACCTGATGTAGAACTGCAACTAATATTCCTATTGCTGCAATTTTGAACAATAAATTTATATCCATAAAATTCTCTCCTTTGTATATACTATAAGCTCTATATTTTTGTTTTAAGTTTTGTTATAACTTTTGTTATAACTTTTTAGTAAAATTATCAATTGCTAGTTATATTTTTTGTTAAATCTGCTAATTTTATATTAATACAATTACAATAACTAGTCCTATAGTTGTCCCAAGCCTACTATATAATTTTTCATTTTTTACTTTTTCTACTCCGAGCTTCTTTTATCTGAGTCTCTAAAAAATTTTGTGTTATCTCTATTTGACTAACTTGTCCATCCACATCAGTTTGCCCTAACAATTTAGACAGATTTTTTAATATATTTATATCCTCATTTTTTAAATTTGTTTTATTCTCCTTTACTACTTCATCCAAAGCCTCTTCCCACGCAATATTTGCTGTTTCCTCATTCATTTTTTGTTTTGCTTTTAAAAAAATCAAACCTATATTTTTACTTGTATTTTGTGATATCTCTTCAAATATCTCTGGTATTGGCTCATATGTAAATTTAATTTTGCTTTTAAATATGTTTAATGAATTTTGTACTTCCTCTAACTCTTCTAACCTATATACATATCTTTTAGATAAAAATTTTCCAATTAGTGTTGATGTCACAAATACCAAAAATAGCATAAAAATCTTTATTACTTCCATTTTTATTCCCCTCTACTAAATAATCTTGCTTGTCCTTTTTATATATTATATTCAGTAAATTTTCATTTTAGAACTAAAATAGGGGACGTTCCTTCAATCCCTAAAATTCGGGATAAAAGGGACGGACCTGTAGGAATTTTTGGGGTGCATCCATAAATGGAATTTTGATTCTATAACATTTTTTAATATAAAAAACAAAGTATATATACAAATTTAATAATTACGAATGCGAATGAAAGAATATTATAAATTCTTTAATTATCAAGTAGGAGAATCTCAAACTCGCTTTGAGAGGTGCCTACTTGATAATTTTAGAATTTATTTGTTCTGTAATGTTAGCCGAGTAATTATTAAATTTGTATATATACTTTGTTTAATTAGTTTAAAGGATTTTCAATAAAATTATCCTATGGATGTGCTCCCAAAATTCCTACAGGTCCGTCCCTTTTATCCCGAATTTTAGGGATTGAAGGAACGTCCCCTAAATAAATACTATCTTCTCTATTTGCTTATTTTCTACTAGTTGATAGATCTCCCTATTGTTTTTTACATCTTCTATGTTTCGTCCATGCATTGTAAAAATCCCTTTTATTCCAGCTGTTGTTGCTTCTTTTATTGCTTCTACGTCTTCTTTTGATCCTATTTCATCGCATGCTATTATTTCTGGTGCCATTGTTCTTATTAATATTTTCATTCCTTTGTATTTAGATACATTTTCTATTACATCTGTTCTCATTCCTACGTCATTTTGAGGTATTCCTTTATACATTGCTGCTATTTCTCCTCTTTCGTCTACAACCCCACATGTTTTTCCTTTGAAATTTAAATTTTCTATCCCGTTGCTTATCCTTCTTATAATATCTCTTAATATTGTAGTCTTTCCTTTTCCTGGAGGTGATACTATTAATGTTGTGAATATAGTATGATTTTCTATATCTAATATTTCTTTTATTATTTTATTACTACAATTTAATACTTGTCTTGCTATTCTAAAGTTTAAACTTGTTACATACTTTAAATTTATTATTTTCCCATTCTCTTCTACTGCTGTTCCTGTAATTCCTACTCTATGTCCACCTTTTACAGTTATAAATCCTTCACATATTTGATTTTTATATGCATATATTGAATTTTCACATATTTTTTCTAAAGTTTGTAATATTTCTCTTTGGTCTACTATATGATTTAGAACAACATCTTCATACCTTAATTTTAGTATTATTGGTTTTTGTACTCTTATTCGTATTTCTTCTATATTTTCTCTTATGATTTTATTATCTTCAAATATATTTTTTAAAATATTGTATATATCTATAGAAAAATATCTTATAACTTCATATATTCCACTCATTTTTTCTCCTAATTTTATATATTTAAATTAGAAAGTACACATGACTTACTAATATATAATAAAAAAACACATAATATTATTTTTCATAATATTATATGTTCTTAACTTTATATTTAGAACAGTTTTCTATCTTCTATTTTCTATTTTTTATTTATAACTACTCTATAAATAATTCCTGTGTTTGAATCTTTTTCAAATTCTATTCTATAATAGCTTTCTGGCTCTATTGAACTTTTTATAAAAACTATATTTTGATCTGTCACTTCATATTCTGTACCATCAAAATTTATTTCTTGTATTTTTTGAGTTCCTTCTTCTTCATTATTTGTTTGTATTACTGTCAATAAACCTCTTGTAGTTGTTCCCATAGAGTTTGTACTTTGATATGGTTCAAATTTAGCATTAAATGCTGAAATTTCTATTCCTTCTAATTCAGATATTGAATTTTCCATTGCTTCATTTGCAGAATTTGAAATGAATATAGATGGAATAAATTTAAGTAATGGATTTTCAGTTTCAGTAATTCCTAGTTCTTCCATCTGCTCTCTGTTTACTTCTGTTATTCTTTCTGTTATAGAATTCATCAAACTATCAATTTGTGATTGCTCATATTCACTTAATATTATTGCATTTTCACTTGTAAGTCCTTCTATATTTGCGCTTTCTATGAAGTTTACTTGATTTGTTAATTGATATGTATATGTTAATGTATTTGATTCGTCATTATTTGTCTGGCTATCATCTACTTCAGCACTATTGCTTGTTACATTATTTTGTACATTTTCATTTTCTAAACTAGTATTTTCTTCTGTAGTCGTATTATTTTCTATGTCTGTATTTTCTGTTGAGATTATATTTTCTTCACCATTTACTTCATTTCCATCATCTGTTAACTCAGCATTATTTTCATATGATGTTTCAGTATTTTGAGTTGTTGACTCTTTAAAACTTGTCTCTAGAGTGTAAGTTTCATCAATTGTTTGTAAAGAGTTTAAACCTTTATATTCCATAGTAAATACTATATTGCCATTATCTTCTTCCTCACTCATTATAGATATTGTATATTTCAAACTCTCCGAACTTTCAATTTTTTCAATACTTATTGAATTATTATTATCACTATTTTTTATTTCTATTTGTGATAATTCATTATTATTTACATATAGTGTAATTTCAATATTGGTATCTTGATTACTAGTATTATCATTAAGCTTTAAAATTATATTATCTATATCATTTGATGTTATTTCATTAGATGTTATTTGATTTATATTGTTTAGCATTTGTTCATCATTTTTTAGATTTTCTAATAAAACAACTGCTAAATCTTTCAATTCTTGATATGTTAAAGTTAATTTATATCCATTTTCAGTTTTTGAAAATTTATCATCTGATAATCTTGAATTTATAATTTCTATATATTTATCTAAATTTCCTTTTAATTGTTCTTGATTAAGTTCTGCATTAGGTATTACGTCATTAATATTAAATGATAAACTATCCTCTCCTTGTAAATCAGACACATTTTCTGCAATATATTTACTTCCAATATATTGTGTTTGTACTCCTACAATATCCGATGACTTTCTTATTGTAAGAGGGAAAACAACATCTGGAGAATAATTTATATTTACATTCTCTTCAAAATTTTTATTTTTTAAATCTAATGTTCCATCAAAAGATATCTTCATTTGATTTAAATTTTCATATTCTTCTTGATTTGTATTCGTTGATACATTACAAGTAAGTTCTCCCTTATTTTCATAAGGTGTACTTATAATCTTGTTATAATATTGTAATAACTCATTTGATATAAATCCTTTTTTATCATCTAATATTTTTGAAGCATATTCAAAAAATACTTGTTTATTACTTCTAAATAAGTCTGTTGCAAAATACATATATGCAACTCCAGATAAAATTAACACTAATAGTGTAATTATTATTAAAATTATCACTATTCTTTTGCTTTTGTTTGACTTCATAAAAACCTCCACTCAGAAAATTTTACTTTTATAACAATAAAGCTAATATTTATTGTACATACATTTCTAAGCATAAATATTATTCTTCCCAATTATGATAAATATTAGAAACATCATCTAAATCTTCTAGTCTTTCTATTAGTCTTTCCATTTTTTCTGCTCCTTTTTCATCAAGACTAACTGTTGTTGTAGGCACCATTTGTACTTGCGCTTCTAAAAATTCAAGACCTGCTTCTTCAAGTTTTTCACGTACTGATGAAAAATCTGCTGGATCTGTTGTAATTTCATATACTTCTTCTGATGCAACAAAATCTTCTGCTCCTGCATCTAAAGCAAGCATCATTAATTCATCCTCATCCATATTAGTTGATGCTTTTTCTATTACAATTACACCTTTTTTATTGAACATATATGATACACATCCTGTTGTTCCTAAATTTCCTCCTGATTTATCAAAAGCATGTCTTACATCTGCTGCTGTTCT
>CALXXK010000034.1 GCA_944392675.1 uncultured Clostridia bacterium | reverse complement strand
AAAGCACCATCCCCAAATCCCCATTTAGAAGGTCCGTCCCTTTGTTCCCGAATTTTAGGGATTTAAGGAACGTCCCCATACTCTACTCGTAATAAATATAATCCTTGAGGTGGTAATGTTTTTCCTGCATTTTTTCTATCCTTTGATTCTATAATCTTTTTAATATCTTCAGGTTGTATTTTTCCTATTCCTACTTCTACTAAAGTTCCTACTATAATTCTTACCATATTATATAAAAAACCATTACCTGTTAATTCAACATATATTCTATCATTTTCTTTTTCAATTACTTCTGCTTTATATATAGTTCTGACACTACTTTTACTGCTTGTCCCACTTGCTTTGAAAGCTTTAAAATCATGTTCTCCTTCAAAATATTTTACAGCTTCTTTCATTTTTTTTATATCTAATTTTTCTTTTATACAAGTTTCCAAATTTCTATAAATAGCTGTACCATATTTTGAGTTATTTATAATATATCTATACGTTTTCTTTTTACATGACAATCTACTATGAAATTTTTCATCTACTTCTTCTGCTGATTTTATAATAATAGATTTTTTCAAGTTACTATTTATAGCTATAGCAAATTTATCTATTGGTATATTGGAATTTGTTTTAAAATTAGCAACTTGCCCTAGTGCATGTACTCCTGCATCTGTTCTTCCTGAAGCCATTAAGTCTACTTTTTCTTTTGTTATCGTTTCTATTGCTCTTTCTATTGTTCCTTGTATATTAAGTTTGTTAGGTTGTTTTTGCCAACCATTGAATTCTTTTCCATCATATTCTATTACTAATTTTATATTTCTCATTTTTTTTACTATACTCTCCTTAATATTTAGTAAATAATACCAAAATTCCCATTTAGGAATTTATTCTAAATGGGATTATAATAATTATTTATTGGCTTCTTCTTTTATTTCTTCCTTTACTTCTTCTTTCTTTTCTTTTTTTAATTTTTGTCTTAACTCTTTTAGCCTATGTTTCCTTTCTTTTTTTTCAACTGCAAATCTTTTTGTTACAACATTACTTATTAATATTTTTTTCAATACATCTTCTCTAACATCTGCAATTAAAGTACCGTCTTTTGCAACTGATATTTTACCCGTTTCTTCTGATACTACTACAACTATACTGTCAGATTCTTTTGATATTCCAATAGCCGCTCTATGTCTTGTTCCTAATTCTTTTGCTATATCTTTATCATCTGCCAATGGCAATACACATGCTGCTGCAGCAATCTTATTACCAGATATTACAACTGCGCCATCATGTAAAGGTGTTTTGGGTTCAAATATGTTTACTAGTAATTGTGGTGATACATCTGCATTCATTGGTATACCACCTGCTATAATATCTTGTATTTTTATATCTCTTTCTATAACTATCAATGCTCCTGTTTTTGCTTTTGATAATTCTGTTGCTGCAATTACTATTTTATATATATCTTCTTTAGTTTTTGTAGATATATCTTTATCTATTCCAAAGAATTTAGTAAATTTATTAGTTCCTAATTGTTCTAATCCTCTCCTTAATTCTGGTTGGAATATAACAATTATTGCTACTACTCCTAAATTCATTATTCCTGTTAGTATCCAATTTAATATTTTTAAATTTAATAAACCACTTATCCATGTAACTATAATAAATAGTGCTATTCCTTTTATTAATTGCCATGCTCTTGAACCTTTTACAGCTTTAAAAAACATATATACTAAAAATATAACTATTGCTATATCTAATATTAAAGTTATTAATTCGAATGGATTTTCTTGTAGAGATTTTATATATGTCAATATATTATCTCTATAGAAATCTTCCCAATTCATTCCTAAATTTATTACCATTTGTTACTCCTCTTTATAATTGGTATCACCACTAATATGTTATTTATATTATCCCCATAATGAATATATTAATGATGCACATGTTGCGACTACCATCAATAATGCTAATATTCCTGCCATTACTTTTATAAATATTTGACCTTTATCATATTTTCTTTTTTCTTTATTTATCTCTTTTTTTATTTCTTTATTTTTTTTCATTTTTCTCAAATCCTTTCTTAAAATCTCTATTATATTATAACACAATTAAAAAAAAATTCAAATATCTTTTACAGGAATTTCTTAAATCCTAATCTAATACTCCTATAAGCATTGGTTTTTTGTCTACATTATTTTCTGAAATCTCTACAATCTTTTCTAATTCTATTATTGCATTATCTAATTTTTCTTTATCATCTGAATGAATATATCCTAATATTTCTCCTTTTTGTACTTTATCACAAACTTTTTTATTTAAAATAACTCCTACTCTTGGATTTATTTTATCATCTTTCTTCATTCTTCCTGCTCCTAAATAGCATGCTAATTTTCCTACTTCTTTAGCATTTATTCTTGTAACATAACCATCTTTATTTGCATAAACTGGTTCTATATACTTTGATTTTTCGAATTTTGATGTATCTTTTATATATGAAATATCTCCTCCTTGATTTTGTACAAGTTCTATAAATTTATTATATGCTTTTCCGTTTTGTATATTTCTAAGTAATCTTTCCTTATTCTCTGTAAAACTTTTTCCTTGTCCTGCTCTTAACAACATATGATGTCCCATTTGTATGACAATCTCTTCTAAGTCTTCTATTTTTTTTCCTTTTAAAAAGTTTATTGCTTCTATAACTTCTAGAGTATTTCCAACTGCATGTCCTAAGGGTTCATCCATATTTGTTAATAAACATACAGTTCTTCTATCTACTTTTTTGCCTATTTCTACCATTTCATGTGCTAATTTTTTAGCATCTTCCTCATTTTCCATAAATGCTCCGCTTCCTACAGTTACATCTAATACTATTTCTTTAGCTCCACTTGCTATTTTTTTACTCATAATGCTTGATGCTATTAATGGTATACTTTCAACACATGCAATACTATCACGAAGTGCATACATTTTTTTATCAGCTGGTGCTAAATTTAATGTCTGTGAAATTATGCTTATTCCTATGTTTTCCACATTTTGTACAAAAGTGTTGATATCAATATTTGTTTGATATCCTGGAATAGATTCTAATTTGTCAATTGTTCCTCCAGTAAATCCTAATCCTCTTCCTGACATTTTTGCTACTGGTATTCCAAATGATGCTACTAATGGAAGTAATACTAAAGAAACTTTATCTCCTACTCCACCTGTTGAATGCTTATCAATTATTGGTTTTTTTATTCTTGATAAATCTAATATTTCTCCTGAATGCGCCATAGCTAAAGTTAAATCTGCTGTTTCTTTGTTTGTCATTCCATTTAAATAAATCGCCATTACTAAACTTGCTGCTTGATAATCTGGTATATTATTATTTGTATATTCTTTTACAAAATATCCTATCTCTTCTTTTGTTAACTCTTTTTTATCTCTCTTTTTTTCTATTATCTCTAATATATTCATTACTTAAATCCTTTCTTTTTTAATTATAAACTAGTTTCTCCTTTGTTATACTAAAAACTATTTAATATAAATTAAAAATTTTTACATATATACTCTAAACAATATTTTTTGTAAAACTTTTTCTATGTATTGGACATAATCCATATTCTTTTATTGCTGAAATGTGCTTTGCAGTACCATATCCTTTATGATTTATAAATCCATATTGAGGATAAATCTCATCGTATTTTCTCATTATTCTGTCTCTTGTTACCTTTGCTATAATAGAAGCTGCTGCTATATTATAGCATTTAGCATCTCCTTTTATTATTGACTCATAAGGTATTCCTTTTGTATTTATATGTTCTAATGCATCTATAATAATTAAATCTGGCTTTATATCTAATCCTTCAACTACTTCTGTTACTCCTCTTTTAGTTGCATTTAATATATTTATATCATCTATAACATCATGTCCAATAATCGCAACTGAATAACTTATTGCTTCTTCTAATATTAAATCATATAACTTTTCTCTCTTTTTTTCTGATACCTTTTTAGAATCATTTACTCCTTCTATCATAGAATCTTCTGGCATTATTACACCTGCAACTACTACTGGCCCTGCTAAAGGACCTCTTCCTGCTTCATCTATTCCGCATATATTTTTAAATCCTTTTTTATATAAATCTTTTTCTATTAATTTTAAATTTGTAAGTCTTTCCATTTCTTTTTCTTTCATCTATATCAATCCTCTCATAATTCACTAATATAATTTGATTAAACAAAAATTTTAATTTTCTAAAATGTATTTTTTATTACTTAAAGTTTGATGAGTTTTCAATATCAATAAAATCAAAAGGGCACATACTTTTGTGTATGTAACCTTTTACCTTTTAATATTTTATTCTTCCATTTGGTCTATTTCTGTAAGTGAATATTTTCCTCCATGACCTTTTGTATTATATATTTCTGCTGTTGCATTATTTTCGTCAAACTCTATTAAATACTCTCCATTATTTCCACCAGTTTCTATATTATCAAGCCCCATTTCTTTTAATGAGTCTCTTGTTACATAATAAAAATTTTCATTTGTTGTTATTTCACTTGGTACATTTATCCCATCTTCACTAATTGCTTGATTAAGTTGCTTCAATTTTGCTATTGTTATATAAACTTCTTGTCTAGCTTGTTGCTTTTTAGCATCATCTGGTTTTATTCCCATTTTAAAAGTAGATTCTTCTACATATTCTTTTGCTTTTGCTTGTATTAGTAACATGTCTGTTTTTAAACTTTCTAAATTGGCTTGTCTTATTACTTCATTACCATAATAAGCTCCTACACTTGCAAGTATTAATAATAAAACTACAGTTATAACTAATGCAACTAATGTTATTCCCTTTTGTGTTTTTAAATTCATATATCTCATCCTTTATCTTTTATATTTTCTTTTTAATTATATAGTTTTAAAAAATTTTTTTCAACTATTCTTAAAAATTACTTTAAATTTTTTTATTTTTTTCACATATAATTCACAATTATAGTGTATTATATCATCAAAATTAGTAAAATATAACTTTAGAAAGCTAAGACGTATGTTTTAACTAAATTAAAAATTAGGAAGGAATGAAGTAATTATGGAAGAAAATGAAAAAGAAAAAAACAATACCAGTAATTTTAAGGCAGTTCAAAATCCTACTACATATAAAGTAATGTCTAGTAGTGAAAAAACTCCTAAATCTAAAGTGGGCTTTGGAAGAGGAATATTATTACCATTTTTTAGTGGTGTAGTTGGATGTGCAGTAGTTATAGGAACATGTTTTGGAATACCTTCAATAAGAAATAGTATTTTTAATAATGGTATTAATAATACTAGCTACAACTCATCAAATTCTAGTAATTCTGGATTAGTTAGCCAAACTTCTTTATCTAATTATTCTGATACATCAATATATGCAGCAAACAAGATATTACCATCTATTGTAGGTATTAAAGTTGAATATAATGTTAATTCTCTAATATCAATGTTTGGAAATCAAGTAGCTACTTCAACTGCTACTGCATCAGGTTCAGGAATTATTATAAGCGATGATGGTTATATTTTAACAAATAATCATATTGTTGCTACATCTTCTGAAGATTCTTTTTATGAAGTATCTGAAGCAACTAAAATTACTGTAACATTATTTAATGATGATACAGAATATGAAGCAAAAATTATTGGAAAAGATGAACAAACTGATTTAGCAGTAATAAAAATTGATAAAACTGGTTTGCCAAAAGCTGAATTCGCTGATTCTGATAGTATTAAAGTTGGTGAATTTGCAATGGCTGTTGGTAGCCCTTTAGGTATGCAAGATAGTGTAACTGCTGGAATTATCAGTGCTGTAAATAGAGAAGTTACAGATTCTGATGGTAAAACTTATAAATTAATTCAAACTGATGCTGCTATTAACGCTGGTAATAGTGGTGGTGCTTTGGTAAATAGCGAAGGTAAAGTAATTGGTATTAATACTTTAAAACTTCAAGGTGAAGGTATTGAGGGTATGGGATTTGCTATTCCTATCAATTCAACTACAGATATAACATCTCAATTAATTCAATATAGTAAAGTTAGAAGACCTTATATTGGTATTACTGGTATGGAAATAGATAGCCAAACTGCTGAAAAATATAATTTGGTAGAGGGCATTTATATAAGAGATGTAGAAAATTTCTCTGCTGCTGAAAAAGCTGGATTAAAAATTGGTGATGTTATTATAGAAGCAGATGGTAAGAGTGTTAAAACTATGGATGAATTAAACGAAATTAAAAATTCTCATCAAATTGGTGATGAATTAAAATTAAAAATCAACAGAGAAGGAAAAGAAAGTGAAATCACTTTAACTTTAGGAGAACAACCTTAAATTTGTTTTGTAATTAATAGAGATAATATTTAGATTTTTATATTATCTCTTTTTTTATAAATTAATATTGTTTTCACTTTCAGTTCACAAAATGGACAAAAACATATTTTATAATACAATCATAATCAGTTAAAGTAATACTGATTAAAAACGAAAACATCCCCTTTTATTTTCAAAAAAGAGAGACCTGTTGAAGTCTCTCTTTTTATTTTGTAAAACTGGTGGTTATGATTTATTTAGTTTATAAAAAATATAAAAGCCTTAAGTCTAAATAAAATATTATCAAACAATCATCTTAAAATAACATTAACTTTTTTAAAATTTTTTCTTTAGGAGTAAATACCATATATTTTATAAAGTATTTTTGAACTGGGTTAAAAAATACATCTAATAATAAAATATCTTTAATTTTAAAAATTACACCTTTTTTTCTTAAGTAATCACATGTAAATAACTTACAAGAAATACATTTTGCGTCACATGTATGATCTTCTTTTAAATACTCACATGGTATAAGTCTTGTTAATGGTCCTAATAATTTAATTTTAAAATGTCTGCAACACCCTATTGTTATAGCTGTATTTCTTTTTTCTCCACATTTATTATCTTTAAAATCGCATAAATTTTTTCCATAAAAAAAACTATCAAGATAATCACACACAACATCATATATATAATTATATCTATTATAACGATTGATACAAAATATTGCATGTATAGCAGATATAAACTCGTTTTGCTCATTGTCATTTCTATTATAATTTAATAAATATCCTACTATCCTTTTCGAATCTTTTAAAATTCCTATTCTATCTATTGAAATCTTGGATTTTATAGAAAGTAAGTTTTGTAATATTCTTTTATAATTTGTTTTTTCAAATGTATTAAAATCTATTTTTAATACAAATACTCTTTTTTTATTTATTTTTTTAAATTTTATATTACTAATGTCTATAGCTAGTCCTATATCACTATCACCATTTATTATTTCTAAACAATAATTATTATCTAAATCAATTGTATTCATAATTACTCCCTTTATACTATATTAATTATTATGATTAAAATTATAATATCTAACTATTTAAATATAGCATATTTTTAAATTTTTTTCAAGACTTTGCTTGACATAATTGTAAAATTATGGTATAATTTGTCTGTAACTGGAAATGCAGTTAATATATGGAAAGGAGGATACTATTATGGCATATAAAGACAGCCAAGACTTCCGTAATGATTATCCAAATGGATATTCAAAAAACGGATCTGTTTATGACGGCAATGGTCATCGTGTAGGTTATGTCACAGGTGATGGCGACTATCGCATCAACAATGACAAAAACAACGATGGTCAGCTGTACAACAACAGAAAATAGTATCTCGTAAACCCACGGAGCCAAGCAGTGCTTGGCTCCTCCACTTTCTATATGATAATTATATCTTTCTCACTTGTATTTGCATTATTTCCATAAGCAAATATTACATATAATGTATCACTTGTAATATAATATTGTTCAATATTTTCTACCTTATAAATATCACTTTCTACATCTCTACTATAGATATTATATCCCAAACTTTTTAATTCATCTACTCTTTCTTGTTGAGTTTTTATTTCATTATCTATTTTATTTTGTGCCGTTTGAGAATCAACATCTATAATCTTTAAAATTTCTTCTAATGATATTTCTTTATTATTTCTTAAATCATAATTATAAGTTTGAATTATTTCTCTTTGCGCATTTGTACCTTCTTTTAAATTAGAACGTATCATTAAAGACAATATTCCATTTTGTACATTTGACGTATAATCTACAGTATATATAATATTTCCATTTTCGCTTTGCAAAACTTCTTCTGCTTTTTTATAAAAATCTTCTATTTCTTCATTATATTTAGTAATGATTTCATTATCAATATTTATATATGGTATATGTACATTTAACTCATAACTATTTGTTTTAGATTCTTCATTATTATATTTAGTATATACAATTTCTTGTTCTTTATCTGCTTTTTTATTATCTACATTTTCTGAATAAGTTATTTTATTATCAAATAAATTTTCAAAACCTAGCTTAATATTTTCAATCTCCTCTTCTGTTTTTGAGCCAAAAACATTTTCACTTTGATCTATTCCTAGCAATTTTCCAAAATCAACTCTTCCATAAAACTGTACATAAAAAGCTACAACTAGCGATATTATACATATAAATACTATTATTCCATATATTATTATTTCTTTCTTTTTCATTTTAAATTTTTCTGGTAACGTAACTTTCATTTTTACTTGCATTCCCTCCTAAAGTATCTAATCTTCGTATAATTATGATATTTCGTTCTTTAGTAAATTTTCAACTTGACTTATTATAACATTTAGAATTTATTATTTCAATACTAAATAATTTTATCGCAATAAATGTAATACTATTATATTTTCTTTAAAATATTAATAAGATTTCACATAAAAAACACATTATTTTATTGACTATTCAGCATTTTTAAGGTATGATATATATTGTATAATTTTATTAGAAATGAGGAATTTAAAGTATGTTATGTTCAGAATGTAATAAAAATCCAGCAATACTTTTTTATAAAAAAATAGAAAATGGTAAAGAATCTCTGGAAGGATATTGCTATGCTTGTGCTAAAAAGAAAGGATTAAATCCTACTGAAATTCTAGCAAATCAACAAGATATCTTATCTAAAGATTCTGTTAATCTCTCTGATATGTCTAAACAATTTGAATCTATATTTAAAGATTTAGCTTCAAATATAAATTTAGAGGATATTGAAAATATGGAAGGAGCTATCACTTTTGATACTATTGACCCAGATAACGAAAATGGTCCTAAGGTATCTGGTACAGCAATTCCATTAGGTTCTATATTTTCGAATATGTTTGGACAAAACAAAAATGGAGAGCAAGATAATCCAGAACATAGTAATGGAAGAAAAAAAGTAAAAGTTGATAAGAAAAAGAATCAAAAACAAGCTAAAAAGAAAAAGTTTTTAGATAATTTTGGTACCAATTTAACTAATAAAGCTAAAAATAATGAATTAGATATTGTAATAGGTAGAGATAAAGAAATTCAAAGGATTATACAAATATTAAATAGACGTTCAAAAAATAATCCTTGCTTAATTGGTGAACCTGGTGTTGGTAAAACTGCTATAGCACAAGGATTAGCTATCAAAATTGCTAATAAAAACGTTCCAGCTAAACTTTTAAATAAAGAAGTTTACCTATTAGATATGACTGCAGTTATAGCTGGTACTCAATTTAGAGGTCAGTTTGAATCGAGAATGAAAGGTATTATCGATGAATGCAGAGAATTTGGAAATATCATTTTAGTAATTGATGAAATTCATAATATAATTGGCGCAGGTGATGGCGAACATTCTATGAATGCTGCAAATATTTTAAAGCCAGCACTATCTAATGGAGAAATCCAATTAATTGGTACTACTACTTTAAAAGAATATAGAAAATATATTGAAAAAGACTCTGCTTTAGAAAGACGTTTTCAACAAGTTTTAGTAGAAGAACCTTCTGTTGATGATTCTATTGGTATATTAGAAGGCATTAAGAAATATTATGAAGAATATCATAAAGTAAAAATTTCATCAGATGTAATTAGACAAGCTGTTATTATGTCTGAAAAATATATTCATGATAGATTTTTACCAGATAAAGCAATAGATATCTTGGATGAAGCTTGTTCTAGAATTAATTTAGAAAATAAAGAACTATTTAAACTTGAAATGTTAAAACAAGAACTTATTCAAGTTCAAAATGAAAAAGAAGAAGTCATTGCAGCAGATTCAACAGAAGATTATCAAAGAGCTGCTGATTTAAAAACTCGTGAATGTCAATTAATCGAAGAAATTGATAAATTAAATAGCAAGATGAAATTAAAACAACTTACAGTTCAAGATATTGCAAATGTTATTGAGAGTTGGACTAAAATTCCAGTTAAAAAAATAACAGAAGCAGAAACACAAAAATTATTAAATTTAGAAACAAATCTTCATAAAAGAATTATCGGTCAAGACGAAGCAGTAAATGCTGTTTCTAGAGCAATTAGAAGAAATAGAGCAGGATTAAAAAGTACTAATAGACCACCTTCATTTATATTTGTTGGTCCAACAGGTGTAGGAAAGACTGAACTTGCTAAATCTTTAGCATATGAAATGTTTGGTTCTGAAGATTCTATTATAAGAATTGATATGTCTGAATATATGGAAAGTCATTCTACTTCTAAATTAATTGGTGCACCTCCTGGATATGTAGGTTATGATGATGCAGGTCAATTAACAGATAAAGTAAAAAGAAAACCTTATTCTATTATTCTTTTAGATGAAATAGAAAAAGCTCATCCAGATGTTTTTAACATCTTATTACAAGTATTAGATGATGGAAAATTGACAGATAGCCAAGGAAATACAGTTAGTTTTTCAAATACAATTATTATAATGACATCAAATGCAGGTTCTAATTTAAATACAAATTCTATTGGCTTTGGTAAACAAACTGTTGATAAAAATAAAGTAATGGATAGCTTAAAAGATATTTTTAGACCTGAATTCTTAAATAGAGTTGATGAAATTGTTTCATTTGATCCTTTAACAAAAGAACAATTATTACAAATTGTTGATTTAATGTTAAAAGATACTATAAAAGCTTTATCAGATAAAGACATAAAAATTAATTTTTCTAAAAAAGCAAAAGATTATATTTTAGAAAAAGGTACAGATATAAAATTTGGTGCAAGACCTCTAAGAAGAGCAATACAAAGATATGTTGAAGACGAATTATCTGAAATGATTTTAAGAAGTCAATTATTAGATGGTCAAACTGTAAATGTAGATTTACAAAATAATGAATTAAAATTTGAAGTTGTTTAGGAGAAAGAAATGTTAAAATATTTACCAAATGCATTAACAATAATGAGATTTATATTGATACCAGTAATTATATTTTATATTTTTACTGGTAACTATATATTAGCTTTTATATTTTTTACTATATCAGCTGTAACTGACGTTGCTGATGGTTTCATTGCTAGAAAATATAACTTTGTATCAAACTTTGGAAAATTAATGGATCCACTAGCTGACAAACTAACACAAATAGCAACTTTAGCATCACTTGTAATTTCACATATAATTCCTATTTGGATTTTAGTTATAGTATTATCTAAGGAATTTATAATGATAATAGGTGCTTCTTTCCTTTATGGAAAAGATGTTGTAGTTTATAGTAAATGGTATGGAAAGCTATCCACTGTATTATTATATTTGGCTATAGTAGCTTCTTTATTGATTAAACAATTTGATTTACCTGAATTTTATTCTAACTTAGATTTCTGGTTATATTGTTTAGCTATAACAGCAACTATCTTCTCTTTAATTATGTACATTAGAGATTTATATAATAAAGGCTTTATTGATAAACAAGATTTAAAAAAAGAAGTTACTGTTGATAGAGGAAAAAGGGGACGTTCCTTCAATCCCTAAAATTCGGGATAATGGGGACGGACCTTAGATAGGGAATTTGGGGACGGGGCTTAAAATCCCTATAGGTA
>CALXXK010000033.1 GCA_944392675.1 uncultured Clostridia bacterium | reverse complement strand
GGGCTATATTTTCTTAACCATCGATTATAAAAAATTTAAAATTCTAAAAAAAATTACACACTTTACTTGACAAAGTCCATTTAATATGTGGTTTTTAGTTTGATAAACTATTTAATTCTTCATTTAAAATTTCCCATTCTAGCATCTTTTCTTCTATTTCATTATTTAATTTTTGTATTTCATCTTGCATGTCCTTTAATTTTATATAATCTGTACTTACTTCATCTTTTAACATTTCCTGTTTTAAATTATTAATTGCATTTTCTTTTTCTTCTATGTTAGTTTCTATTTTACTAATTTTATTTTTTATACTTCTAATTTTTTTGTTTATGATATATTGATTTTCTACTGGTGCTGATTTATTATTATCTTTTGAAATTTCTTCTATATTTTCTTCTGGATTATCTTTTTTCTTTTCCAAATATTGCTCATAATTACAATCATAAAAAGTTACTTTTCCTGGTTTAAATTCTAATATTAAGTCTGCCAATTTATTTACAAAATATCTGTCATGTGAAACAAATACCATACTTCCTTTATATTCTTTTAGTATTTTTTCTAAACTTTCTTTTCCTACTATATCCATATGATTAGTTGGTTCGTCAAGTAATAATAAATTAGGACTTTTATTTAATATTATACATAATTGTAATCTGGCTTTTTCTCCTCCTGATAAGACTTTTATTTTTTTGAAAACATCCTCTCCAGAAAATAGAAAGCTTCCTAATATAGTTCTGGCTTGTGTCGTAGTTAGACTTGGAAAATTATTACTAAATTCATCAAATACAGTATTTTCTGGATTTTGAAATTCCATTTGTTGGTCGAAATATCCTTTTTTTACATGATATCCATATTCAAATTCTCCATTTATTTTGTTAATATCACCATTTAATGTTTTTAATAAAGTAGATTTTCCTATTCCATTTTCTCCAATAATAGCAAGTTTTTGGCCTCTGTATAAGTTAAATGATGTTTTTGCTATACATTTGTCATATCCAATTTCTAAATCTTTTACAGTTAATACTTGTTTTCCGCTTTCTATTTCTAAATTGGAGTTTATATTAAATGATTTTAAATCAGATTTATTTGGCTTGTCTATAATTACCATTTGTTCAATTTTTTTAAGTTTTGATAATGCCATTTTTGCTTTTGTTGGTTTGTATCTAAACCTATCTGCTATTGCTTGTAATCTTTTTATTTCTGCTTGTTGATATTCATAATCTTTTAATTGTTTTTCATAATTTGCTTGTTTTTGATTTTCAAAATCTGAGTAGTTCCCTTTATATTCTGTAATTGTTGCATATTCAATTTCATATACTTTATTAACTATTCTGTCTAAAAACATTCTGTCATGAGAGACAATAACAACAGATTTAGTATAGTTTTTTAAATAATTTTCAAGCCATTCAATTGCTGTAATATCTAGGTGGTTTGTTGGTTCATCTAATAATAAAATATCAGGTTTACTAAGTAATAACTTTAAAAAAGCTATTTTTGTCCTTTGCCCTCCAGAAAATTGACTTATTTTTTTATTTTCATCTTCTTTTGTAAATCCAAATTTTTTTATTGCGGTTTCATATTCTTTTTTATATGTATATCCACCTTGAAGTTCAAACTTTTCTAGTGTTTCTGAATAGCTTTTAATTAATTGTTGCTCTGAATTTTTTTGTAGTTGTTTTGTAATTTCCGTAATCTTGTTTTCTAGTTTTATTAATGGTTCATATACTTTTAAAATTTCTTCTAACATTGTTCTATTTGGGTCTTCGAAATCTATTTGTTTTAAATATCCTATTACTGGAGAACCTTGTTTATATATACTAAATTTTTGTTCCCCTATTCCTTCTTCTAACATATTATTATCTATTATGGATTTTAGTAAGGTAGTCTTTCCACTTCCATTTCTTCCTACTATTGCTATTTTTTCTTTGTCTTTAATTTCAAAATTTATTTCTTCTAATATTGTGTCTGCACCATATGATATGGCACCATTTACTATTTTGTAATTCACTTTTTCTCTTCCTTTTCTTTTATATTCTGCTAATATATAATAACACAAAAATATAAATTAAACTACAGTTTTATATAATATTTATAAGTTCTAACTTTAACTAAAATAATGGTAACACTATATTAAATTCAATAAATTCATCCTCATTTTTTACCATTATATTTCCACCATGTAACTCTATTATTTCCTTTGTAATTGCTAGTCCTAATCCAGCACCTCCTGTAGTACTTTTTCTAGAGTCATCTCCACGATAAAATTTTTCAAAAATTTTACTTAATTTATATTCTGGAATCTTATCTCCTTTGTTTCTAAATTTGATTATGATACCTTTATCATTTTCATTTAATTCTATTTCTATAGTAGTATTTTCATAACTATAATTTATAGCATTTTTTAGCAAATTATCAAATGCTCTGGCTAATTTATCTCCATCTCCCATATACATTACTTTTTCTGGTACTTTTAAATTACATTTTAAGTTGTTTTTCTCTAACATTGGATAACATTCATCAACTAGTTGCTCTAACAAATACGAAATATTTATTTGTTTTTTATTAATTGGCATATCATGTAAATTATACCTTGTAATATCAAAAAATTGGTTTGTTAATTCTTCTACTCTTAATGCTTTGTCTAGTGCGATTTTTATATATTTTTCTTGTGATTTTTTTGAGATATCTTTTTCGTCTGAAAGTAATGTTAGATATCCTATAATTGATGTAAGCGGTGTTTTTAAGTCATGTGCCATATACATTATTAAATCATTTTTCTTTTGTTGTGCTTCTTTTTCATTCTTTTTAGTTAAAATATATTCATATTTTATATCATTTATTTTTTCTGAAAATTCATTTACTTCACTTGGTAGTTTAATTGTTTCATTGTCTTCTTTTAAAATTGAGTCTAATGAATTATATACTTCATTAATACTATTTACATATTTTGAAATAAATCTATATATTATAACAGCCAAAACAATTCCTATATATACATATACTACCAATTCTCTATTTTCAACTATCCATGCATATAAATCATAATTTAATCTGGCTACTAATTCAGATAAAGTATTTTCAAAAAATAATACTAATATAAAATATATAACAATTGAAATTATTACTGCAATTACTAAATTTCCTAATAAAGATATAAATAATTTTAATTTTCTTTTAGTTAGTTCATTAATTTCCAAAATAATCCTCCTAAATTATAATATTTAAAATTGTGAAGCAAAATCATTCTATTTTATACCCTACTCCCCATACTGTTTTTATAAATTTTGGTTTTTTAGTGTCTTCTCCTAATTTTTCTCTTATTCTTCTTATGTGAACCATTACAGTATTGTTGCTATCAAAATATTTTTCTTTCCAAACTTTTTCAAATAGTTCTTCTGAGCTTATTACTTTTCCTCTATTAATTGATAGATATAGTAATATTTCAAATTCTATTGGTGTTAAATCTATTTCTTTTTCATATAATAAACATTTATGTTTAGTTTTATTAATTACCAATCCATTTATTTCTATTATATCTTCTGATGATTCTTTTTCATTATATAACTTATATCTTCTTAATGATGATTTTACTCTTGCAACTACTTCTAATGGATTAAATGGTTTTGTAATATAATCATCTGCTCCAATTGTTAATCCTTTTATTTTATCATTATCTTCTATTTTGGCTGTTACCATTATTATTGGAAATTTTAATCCTTTTTTTCTAATATAACCACATATTTCAAATCCATCTTTTCCTTCTATCATTATATCTAATATTGCTATATCTAATTTTACAGTATCTATACATTTTATTGCTTCTTCTGAAGTATAAAATTTATAAATATTGTAATTTTCATTTTGTAAATACACTTCTAATAAATCTGTAATTTCTTTTTCATCATCTAATATTAAAACATTCATCTTAATTTATATTCCTTCCTTATGGTAAAATTTTAATTCTTTGACGTTTACATTATTTCTTTTTTATTATAACATAAAGTTTACATTTTTCCATTTTTTTGTGGAATTGTAAGAAAATTTTAAGAATTTTTTAATTCTATTTTAAAACTCTTTTAGTCCGTTTTATTTATAATAAATTTAAATTTATATAAGTTAAAAAAACTTGTTATATTAGGAGGTTTATTTAATGAAAAAATCAAGTAAAAAAATTGCTAAATCTAGGGTTATTATTGTTTTTATATTTATACTATTAATTGTTTTATTTTTAAATTATAACTATTCTTTGTTTAATAATATTGTAATTGGTGACTTAAATATTTTTGGTAGTTATATGGTAATAAAAAAAGACCATAATAAAAATTATCCTGGAATTGGACAGGAAAAAGTAAAGAATAAAGATGGTTATTTTACTACTTTTACTACTGAAGAAAATCATAAAAAAACATATATAGAATATAAACAAAATGGTAATTCTTCTTGGAGTGATAAAGAATACTGGGGAGGTACTATGGCTGAAAATGGTTGTGGTATAACTGTGATGTCTATTATTTTGAGTGGTTATGGTATGGATTATACTCCTGAAGATTTAAGAAAAAAATACTATCCTGTTATGGATTATGAAGAATTTTCTGATGAATTATCTTCTACATTTGGAATTGAAAATTCAGATTTTTATTATGATAGTGACCATTTATCAGAAAGTTCTATAATAGAACATCTACAAACAAATAGACCTGTTGTTGTTTGCGTATGGAACAATCCTTCTGATAATCGTTGGACTACTGCCTCTCATTATATGGCTTTACTTGCTGCTGATGATAATAATATGGTTTATGTTTCTAATCCTAATGGTTTAGAAAATGATAGTAAAAGTTCTGGTTGGTATAATATAGATGAAATTTCTCCTTATATTGCTAAAGCTTTATATATTGAGGAGTATTAACTCTTTATCAAAATAAAATGGTGTATTCGTGCTAATTGCTTCACCTGCAATTAGCACATAATTGTTTATATCACACCTTCTTCTAAAATTTTACTTGCCTGATCTTGTGTCAAATATCCATTTTTAATCATTTTTTCTATTACTTGTTTTTGCCTTTGTCTTGCTAATTCTGGATTTTTAGTTGGTGCATATGCAGAAGGAGCATTAGGAATTCCTGCTAATAAAATACATTCCCCATCACTCATATCTTGTAAATCTTTATTAAAATATCCTTTGCATGCATCTTTAACTGTATAATATCCATCTCCAAAATATATAGTGTTTACATATAATTCAAATATCCCTTGTTTTGAATAATTATCTTCTATTTTCCATGCCATAAATACTTCTGCAATTTTTCTTTCTATTTTCTTTTCTTGAGTGAAGTACATGTTTTTTGCTAACTGTTGAGTTATAGTGCTTCCTCCTTCAACATAAGACATTGCTTTTATATCATTTATTGCTGCTCTACCTATTGCAATTAAGTCAATTCCATTATGCTCATAAAATCGCTTATCTTCTACACTTATAACTGCATTTACATACATTTGTGGTAATTCTGAAAATTTAGTGTAATTTTCTTTTTCTTGTATTTGTGCTACTTTTTCTTCAAGAGGTGTATCTTCTATTGCCTCTTTATACATATTATATCCATTATTTACAAATAACAAAGCTATACTTATTCCAATTAATAATAAGAAAATTAATACTTTAAATAATTTTTTCATTTTACCACCCCATTTCTTTTTACATTTATTTTTTCATAATTATTTAATATTCATTGCTGTTTTTACATCATCTGGTAAATCCTCTTTTTGTACTTCTCTCCAGTTTATAACACCTCTCATTTGCATTACATCTAATTCTAAATATGCTCCTTCTCTTAATTCTCTACTAGTTTTAAATTTTACTTCTTTTTCTTTTCCATTTTTGTTATATGCAGTTAATGTATATTCATATTTCATATCATCTGTTGCAGAAACTTCTTCTATTTTAGTATTGTCTATTTGAGTATAGTAAATCTCTTTATGCACTACCAAAAAGTAATATGATCCAACTGCTAAAGCTATCATAATAATTACTGCTATAATAATTGGTAATTTTTCTTTAAAATCTTCCATCTTTTCACTTCCTTTCTGCAGTGACATTTTTACATTTTATCTGTTTATATCCTATTAGATATTTTAATCTTCCTTAATTATATTTTTACTTCCAAAATATGTTGCTAAGAAATATATTCCATAAATTACTCCCATAATTACTGCTGTAACTATAATTGAAGGTAGTAATTCATCTGGTGATGCCAATACTTCTAACATTGATAATATAAATTTGATTCCGAATATTGAATGTATCATTGCAAGTATTAAAGGCATCATAAAGAAAATGAAAATTTGTCTAAATAAGGCTTGGTTTATCATCTTTTCATCACAACCTATTTTTCTTAGAATTGTATATCTTTGTTTATTATCAGAACTTTCTGTCAATTGTTTTAATGCTAAAATAGCTGAACTTGCAATTAAAAATACAACACCTAAATAAATTGCAATAAATATTATGATAGTTGCTAAACCTTTACTAGATTCTATTATACTGATTCTAGAAGATCCATCAAGATTTATTCCTTTTTCTTTAATATTTTTAAAAAATTCTGTGTCTCCACTACCAATTAATGTATTTTCTATTTCTTTTTTACCTTCTTCTGTTTCTGCATTATAATTTGCCACTAAAAAGTATTGCTCTATCCATTCATCTTTTAATTCAAAATTATCTGGTACTAATATAATCCCTGCATTTATTTCAGTTGTCGCTAAATATATAAAGCCTTCTTTGCACTTATTGTATTTTGAATGATATGTTTTTCCATTTATTTGTATATTTGAATTTGTACTTAATGATTGATTTCTTATATTTTCCATCTGTTCATAATTACAAAGTACGATATATTCATCATCATTTAAATTATATTGTTCTTCTCCATAAAGTTCTGCAATTTTATTATAATCTGATATTTTAATTATAGATTCTGATGAGTCAAATGCAAGCATTGAATACTGACTTTTTGTAGTTTCATAATAATCTCCTAAACTATATGCTAAAGTCCATTCTGGTGCTGTATAAATAGGAATTTCTACAATATCTTTTAAATTATTCATATCATATCCATTTGTTTCAAGTGTATAACTTACGGGATGTTTTGAATCTTCTATTTGTTCTTCTGTATTATATATTGTTTTTCCACTATATGAGCTTACATAGCTTTCTGGTAAATATGCTGTTTTATATAGGTTTACATCTACTGGTGTAAATTTATCTAGTTGAGAATCTAGTGCTGATTTTATTGACAAACTACTTGAAAGTACACTAATTGTCATAAATAACATTAAGCAAATTATACTCATACTAACTATATTTGTATTGATCTTATTATTTAATTGTCTTAATACAAACATATTTGTTCCTTTTAGATAAATGTTTTTTCTTGTTTGTATAATTCTTAATATAAATCCAGATAAAGACCAAAATATGCCAATGGTTCCTACTATTCCCATTAAAATAGGTTTTAATAATTCATCACCTGTTCGTAATTCATATACTCCACCTGTTACTAAATAATAAGCATATCCTAATAATACTGCTGAAGCTATAAATACAAGTATTGAGACAATAGGATTTTTCATTTTTACTTTTTCATTTTTTCTTACTGCTGTTAATAAGTTAATTAATTTATATCTTGAAATTGTTAATGTGTTAAATATCATTACTGCTATATACATTACTGCAAAATAAATACATGTTTTTATACAGCTATCAATTGAAAATACAAAAGTAAATTCACTCATATCTGCTTCAAACAATTTTGCTACTAATATAGACATAAACTGTGATGCAAATACACCAATAAAGATACCTACAACTAGTGATAAAATTCCTACTAATATTGTTTCTAATAATATGATACTAGATATTTGTCTCCTTCCCATTCCTAGTGTCATATATATGCCAAACTCTCTTTTTCTTCTATTTATTAAAAAGTTATTTGCATATACAATTAAAAATCCAAGTACAATTGCTATAAATACAGAAATCATTCCAAGAAGTTGTATCATTAATTGTATCATCTGTCTTGTTGATTCTGATACTTTAAGCATTGCTTGTTGGCTGTCTAAAGAGTTAAACATATAGAATATCGCTACACCTAATACTAATGTTAAAAAATATATTGCATAATCTTTAAAGCTCTTTTTCATATTTCTTATAGATAGTTTAAATAACATCGTTCAAATCACCTCCAAGAAGTGTTTGTACCTCAATTATTTTTTCAAAGAATTGTTTTCTTGTATCTTCTCCTTTTATAAGTTCATTGAAGATTTTTCCATCTTTTATGAATATAATTCTATCTGCATAACTTGCTGTAAAAGCATCATGTGTAACCATTAAAATTGTTGCTCTTAAGTTTTTATTTAAGTGTTCAAATGTTTCTAGTAATTGTCTTGCAGATTTACTATCTAGAGCCCCTGTTGGCTCATCTGCAAGTACCATTTTAGGATTTGTGATAATTGCTCTTGCTGATGCTACTCTTTGCTTTTGTCCTCCAGATATTTGATATGGATATTTATTTAATATGTCTGAAATATCAAGTTTTTCTGCCACTTCTTTTACTCTTTTATCTATTTCATGTGGTTTTACTTTTTGAATTGTTAGTGCTAGTGCTATATTTTCATAAGCTGTTAAAGTGTCTAATAAGTTAAAATCTTGGAATATAAATCCTAGTTCTTCTCTTCTGAATTTGTTTAATTGGTTTCCTTTTAATTTTGTAATATCTTGATTGTTTATGATTATTTTTCCTGCTGTTACTCTGTCTATTGTTGAAATACAATTTAATAATGTTGTTTTTCCTGAACCAGATGCTCCCATTATTCCAACAAATTCTCCTTCATTTATAGTAAAACTAATTCCTGATATAGCTTTTGTTAAATTGGATTTGTTCCCATAATATTTTTCTATGTTTTTTACTTCTAAAACACTCATTTCTTTTTCTCCTTTCTTTTTTCTATTTTAATTATAAGCTTTATTGTTTTTTCTTGCTAGTAATTAATCTTACATTTAGATTACAATTTTGTAAGGTATTGTGTATTTTCTATAACACAAAAAATGAACTCATTCTATTAGATTTTTTCTAATAACTGAATTCATTTTAAATTATATTAAACAATATAATGGAAATGCAAGTCCTATTTCTCCATCTTTATATATCTTTTAATCATCTAAATAAGTTCTAATTTATTGTTATTTATTATCTTTCCAATTGCTTGTCTGCTTACACCTAATTTTTCGGTAACTGTTTCTTGTGATAATCCCACTTTTTTTCTTGATTGAAATAAATTACTTCCTAAATTCATTCTTTCCACCTCCAAATTAAGTCTACAACTTTTATTAATTTTTTTCTATCAACTACTTTTTACAATTATGCTATTTTTATTAACATTATTAAAAAATTATAATTTCTATGGATGATTAAATATAAAAAAACGGCGAAAATAATATATAAAAAAGCTTAGACCTCCAAAAAATGGATTTCTAAGCTTTTTTGATTAAATTACAAAGTAATTATTTATATTACTTCACAACAAAGTTTATAATTCTACCAGGAACGAAAATCACTTTCTTGATTTTCCTTCCGTTAAGTTTTGCATTAACATGTAACATGGCCATTTCCGTTAACTCATCTTTACCCATTCCTTTACTTACGGTAAGAATGGTAATATTTTTGGAATTGATCTGAACAGGAATTTTAATATTTGCATGTTCTACAACTTCCTTATCAATCTTAGGCCATTCTGTCTTGAAAATACTTTTTGTATGTCCAAGTTTTTCCCAATAATGCTCTGCCAGATGCGGAGCTTCCGGAGCCATAAGCTTTGTAACACTTTCCATAACACCAGTTAATATCTTTGAATTTCTACCGGTATCAATGTAATTTCTGATGCTACTAAACAACTCCATCATTCTCGCAACAGATGTATTAAACTGGAATGTTTCCATGCCAGCAGTCACTTTTTTAATTGTAGAATTTACTGCAAGCAAAAGATCCATTTCCGGCTGTTCACATACATCTGCAAAATCCTCAATTGAAAAATACATATCAAAAGTTTTTTCAACTCTATCGTAGTATTTTTTGATTGCTTCGATTCCGCTATCAGACCATGGACCACCTTCGATATAATTGAAACCAAACATCAAGTATGTTCTAAAAACGTCAGAACCATACTTTTCGATGTACTCATCCGGAGAAACAGTATTCCCCTTAGATTTGCTCATCTTCTGACCATCTGGTCCCAAAATTGTTCCCTGGTGAACCAAAGATTTAAACGGTTCATCAAATTTTAAGTATCCTGCATCTCTCAGTACCTTAGTTACAAATCTTGCATAAATGAGATGCATACAACTATGTTCAGCACCACCTACATATTTGTCTACAGGAAGCATCTGATTAATAAAATCAGGGGCAAATGCCTCTTTATCGTTTCTTGCATCAGGATATCTCAGCATATACCATGAAGAACACATGAATGTATCCATTGTGTCTACTTCACGTTTCGCTGGCTTACCACAGCAAGGACAAATAGTATTTACAAACTTTTCGTTACGTGCCAAAGGCGATTCTCCATCCGGCCTAAAATCTACATCATAAGGTAAAAGCACAGGAAGCTGTTCATCTGGAACAAGCACTTCTCCACAATCATCACAATAAACAATTGGAATTGGTGCTCCCCAGTATCTTTGACGAGAAATAAGCCAATCTCTCAAACGATAAGTTACCTTCTTACCACCAACATTGTGTTCAGTTAAGTAGCGAACAATCAAAGTTTTTGCTTCTTCTACACTTTTACCGTTAAGGAAATCTGAATTAATCATATTTCCATCACCAGTGTATGCACAGTTCCCATCCGGATTGAAGCCATCAATAACCGGTACAACTTCCAGATTATATTTTCTAGCAAATTCATAGTCCCGGTCATCATGAGCAGGAACTGCCATAACAATTCCTGTACCATAGCTTTCAAGTACATAGTCCGAAATCCAAATAGGAACCATCTTACCAGTTACTGGATTCTTTGCATAAGAACCGGTAAACACACCAGTCTTTTCATGCGTAGTACTTTGGCGCTCAATCTCCGTTAACATTTCGGTTCTTCTTACATAGCTATCAACTTCCTCTGCATATTCTTTTGTAACCAACCGGGTTACCAAATCATGTTCAGGAGCCATAACAATATAAGTTACACCAAAAATAGTATCCGGGCGAGTAGTGAAAATTTCCAAATTCCCCACCCGCTCATTTGTAAAGACAACAGATGCGCCTTCTGACTTTCCAATCCAGTTTCTCTGCATTGCTTTGGTTTTTTCCGGCCAATCAAGGTCATCAAGACCTGTAAGGAGCTCTTCTGCATAATCCGTAATCTTCAAAAACCACTGATTCATCTTCTTGATATGAACCTCAGATCCACATCTTTCACATTTTCCCTGTTTTACCTGCTCTCTTGCAAGAACAGTTTTGCAAGAAGGACACCAATTGGCAGGTGCTGCCTTTTTATAGGCTAACCCCCTCTTATATAATACATTAAACACCCATTGTGTCCACCTATAATATTCGGGATCACAAGTGACTACTTCATTCGACCAATCAAACATCCCGCCCATTTCTTTAAGCTGTCCACGCATAATTTCGATATTTTTCATGGTACTGTCTTTGGGATGTGTTCCAGTCTTAATTGCATAATTTTCTGCTGGAAGGCCGAAAGCATCAAAACCCATTGGTTGAAAAACGTTGTAGCCCTGCATCTTCTTAAAGCGAGCATAACTATCAACTAAGCCAAAGTTGAACCAGTGACCCAAGTGAAGTTTTGCTCCAGACGGATAAGAAAACATATCCATAACATAGAATTTTTCATCCATCCGTGAACGATCAAATGCAGAAAGCTTTTCATCTTCCCATTTTTCCTTAGCAATTTTTTCAATTTTTTTCATTTTCATCGTATTCATACTTTTATACCTCACTCAAATAAGTTTATCTACACTAAAAGTCAAAGTTTCAGACTCACCATTTTTATAAAGAATTTCTTGTACACAAATATTGTACAAAATTTCAATAGCTAAACGATGGCCTTCCAGTTCGCCTTTTGTGCTAGGACTACTACTAAAAAAATTGTAAATAAAGTCTTCTCTTGAATCTTCGTTAAGACCTCTAATCACTTCATCTCCATTATGTCTCATAAGAGTTTCAGAAGTAATTTTTTCAAACGGTACACCACCAATCAGTTCAAAGTTTCTAAAAATGCAAATATCGAAGTTGTCTAATCCTCCTACTTCAGACTCGTCAACTGTTCTATCTTTTATCTCTTTAGACTGGTAGCTATGAACCTGAATGTCCATTAAAGGTCCTATTTCAATGTCTACTGTTTCGTGGCGAACTCTTCCATTGTTTTTATAATGATCGTCATGTGGTATAATCCAAGCTCTCCTGGAAAAACCAATCTGGGAAATATATAAATTTCCAGTTGTTATGGTCTTACCATTTTCATTATAAAAACTAAACTGTGACACAACCGCCTTTTCTCCAAATAAATTATAATCTGTAGACGATGCTTCATTGTCGTAAAATTTTGGAATAGGCTGTCCTAGTTTTTGAAAAAGTTTTACCACTTCATCAGGCCTAATAATCTGAATATCATCAGATTCAAGCTGAAATTCACTACTAATTTTTGCTTTCACTGGCTTTTTGTCTTTATGTAAATGTTAAAATAAAACTGATAGAAAAATTCAAAATAAAATTGATAGAATTCTATCAGTTTTTTTGAT